>NZ_JBPQTV010000165.1:0-14026 GCF_051386515.1 Streptomyces sp. URMC 123
TAAGAGACAGGTACGGGGGTCGCGCGGGGCGGGTTCTCCCCCGTCCATCGCGCGGGCGGCGGCCACGAGCTCCCGCAGTCGCGCCGTCCACTCGGGGACCTCTCCCGGATCGCGGACGCCGAAGAAGTGGACGTAGGAGAGGGCGTTCAGAATCCGGTACGTGTGCAGCCGGAATTCCGCGTCGTTCGGCGAGGGGTCGCTGCTCGTGGTCGCGTACCCCTGGAGGAAGGCCGCCCGGTGGGAGGGCTCCGGGAAGCCCCACAGTTCCAGCTTGACGAAGTCCTCCAGCGGGTCGCCGGGCCGCAGGAAGTCCAGATCGATCAGCGACACGGTCCCGTCGGGACCGATGAGCACGTTCGGCAGGTGCAGGTCGTGGTGGGTCAGCCGGGCGGCGCCGCCGGGTCCGAAGAGCCCGATCAACCGCCGCACGGTGGCGGCGGTTTCCGCCAGCTCGGCCTCGGAGAGTGCCGTGCGCTCCCGGTGGCGCTCCAGGAGCGTGCCGAGCTTGTCCCGGGCGAGCCGCCGGGTGTCGCGGCCGGCCTCCGGTGCGACCCCGCGGGCGTAGGGGATGGTGTGCAGCTTCCCCACCAGAGCGCCGAGGTCCCGGAAGGCCGCGGCCGCCTCCGCGGGCGAGGCGTCCTCCAGGTGGTCCTCGAGGTCCCGCCCGGGCAGCCACTCCTGGATCACGTACGCGTGGGGCCCCGGCGCCGCCCCCGCCCCGTCGAGCCGGTCGACCGTCCCGAAGCCCAGGACGCGGGGCACGCGCACACCGTGCTCGCGGGCCGCGCGGGAGGCGTCGGCGGAGCGCTCGAAGTGCTCCTGGGCCGCGCCGGGGTCACTGTTGACCTTGACCAGCAGGGTGCCGCGGTCGGTGGCCACCCGCCAGCCGGCGCTGAACAGGCCCTTGGTCGTGGGGACGGGCTCGCCGAGCGCCCGGACGCCGGGCAGGGCCCGGTCGAGCAGCGCTCCGACGTCCACGGTCGTGGGGGCGGGCATGGACACCTCCGTGGTGTTCCGGCGGGGGCGGGGCAGCAGGTCGCGCAGTTCGCCCAGGCAGCGCTCGGCCAGGGCGGCCGCCGCGGGTGTGCCGCCCGCGTCCGTCGTGGCCATGAGGCGGCTGAGCGCGTGGACGCCGCGGTAGGCGCGGACGGTCGGGTGGTCGGGCTCGTGTCCGGTGGTGGCGCGCCACCGCTCGGGAGGCAGGCGCCACTCCCAGGCGAACCGCACGAGGTCGAGCAGCGGGTCGCCGATGACGGACAGCTCCCAGTCGACGAGGTGGACCGCGCGGTCGCCGGCGAGGAAGTTGCCCGGGTGCGGGTCGTTGTGCAGCAGTCCCATCGGCCGGTCGGGGAGCTCCTCGACCAGGGCCCCGATCACCGAGCTGGCGCGTACGGCGTGACCGAGCCGCTGCTCGCGGAACCGTTCCTCGTACGCGGAGAGCCGCGCCAGCAGGAAGTCCCGCCAGGTCCGGTGCCCGGGGCGCTCGGCGAGGCGGCCGACGGGCCGGGCACCGGTCGGGACGCGGTGGACGCGATGGAGGAGTTCGAGCGCCCGGGGTGCGGTGACGGGGGCGGCCGGGTTCCGGGCGCCGACCCGGGTCATGACCGTGATCGCGCGGCCGCGCCAGGCGAGGGAGGCCAGGAGCCTCGGGGCGATGTCGACGGCCCGGAGCAGGCTCAGGGCCTCGGCCTCGGTCCGTCGGCGCCAGTGCTCCGCGTAGATCTTCGCGACGGCCGTCCGGCCGAGGAACACCACGGTGTTGCCGCTGGGCCCGCCGTTGCGGGTGCCGGTTCCGGTGCCGGCCGGCGGAGACGTCATGGGCTCTCGTGCGCGGCCGTGCCGGCGGCCCGGGCAATGGCCGCGGCGAGTTCCCCCAGCTCCGTACCGGCGCCGAAGTCGACGGTCAGGGCGGGGAGGGCGAGAAGCCGGGCGACGGCCCGGCGCGCCGTGTCGAGGAGGGTGGCGCGGTCGCTGGTGCGCAGGCCCAGCCAGTCCTCGACGAACGTCTCGTCGTCGGGCATCATGCACTGCTCGGTGAGCATCCGCCGCGCCAGCTCGGGGTCGGCCGCCCGCACGGTGAGGGGGACGCCGGTCGGCCGGGCCCGGGGAAGGACGACCACCCCGGGGCGCACCTCGTCCACCAGCCGGGTGCCGGTGCGGTGATGCCACTCCTCCGCGAGGACGCTCAGCTTCGCACCGCCGCCGAACCGGGCCCAGTCGCTGGTCCGGTAGTCCGGCTGGGGCCGCAGCAGCTTCCACCGCACGGCCGAGGACAGGCCGAGGGCGTTGACCGTGCCGGCGTTGAGCCGGATGGGGACGGGCATCGCCACCGCTCGCGGGGGCCCGGCGCCGTCCGCGCCGGGGCCGGCCTCGATCATCACGCGGTCGTTCGCGACGAAACCGCCCGCGGTCCCCTCCAGCGTGGCGAGCGCCAGGGCGACCGTCGACTTGCCCGCGCCCGACCGGCCGACGATCAGCGCCCCGCTTCCGTCGGGCAACTGGGCGCACGAGGCGTGGAAGCCCACCCAGTGGCCGTCCTCGGCCCGGCGATAGCCGTACTCGCGCAGCTGGCGGGCGAAGTTCAGATGGCCGTACGGGTGGGTGGTGCTGACACACACCAGGCCCCGGTCGGACCGCACGACGAGGACGGGGCCCTCGGCCTCGCTCGTCGCCTCGGCGAAGGTGGCCGTCGCCCCGCCGGTGAGGGTGTACTGAACCGCCGGCGCGTGGACGTGCATGTGCACGGGGGCGGCCGCGCCGGATCGCGCGCGGACCTCGGTGAGCAGCTCCCGGAAGTCGGCCGGGGGCAGTGCGAGGCCGACCGCGGCCCCGTCCCCCGCGGCGGGCTCCCTCGGGTCCTCGCCGGCCCACAGGGCGTTCCCCGGCACGAACAGCGAGCGGAGGTAGTCCACCTGTCGCTTCTCGTTGCTGCCGACCGCGAGCCGGTGGTCGCCGAGCCGCACGGTGCACACCGGGCCGGACACCCGGGCCAGCAGGTCGTCCGGCCTGGTCAGCAGATCGGCCAGGGCGAGGGCGTCCGGGGAGGCGGTGTCCGGGACGAAGGTGTCGTCGAGCTGGTGGGGCGTTGTCACGGGCTCACTCCACGGGTTCCAGGGCGGCACGCCATACCGACCGCGTTCCCGGGTCGCCGGCGCTCAGGTACTGGTGCGGTCCGTCGACGACGCCCCAGCCGGCGGCCGTACACTTCCGCCTCAGCTCGTGGGGCGGCAGCAGCGTCATCACCTGGCCGTTGTCCAGGGCGAACCGGTCGGGACCGAGGCGGGTGAGGGCCGGGTCCACGTGGTCGGAGCTGAAGAGGTTCAGGGACAGGACGGCGGCGGGAGCCGCGACGCGCCGCAGTTCGGTGAGCGCCCGTCCGATCGCCTCCCGGTCCGGGAGGTTGTGCAGCACCCCGTGGCAGACGAGCACGGAGGCGGCAGCGTCGGCGAGCGGTATCCGGCACGCGTCGGCCTGCGCGTAGCAGCCGCCGGCGCCTCGCCCGTCCCGCGCGGCGGTGAGCATCTCGCGGTGCAGATCGAGGGCGAGGAGCCGGTAGCCGCGCCGGGCCAGGAGCGGCAGATTGCGCCCCGCGCCGCATCCCACGTCGACCGCGAGATCGTCCGGGCGGGCCGCTCGTGGGACCAGCGCGCTCAGGTACGCGGGAGGGGCCGCCTCCCCGAAGGCGGTGACGACGTCGGGGCGGCCCCAGTACTCCTGGGGAGGCCGCCCGGTGGCCGTCGCGCTCCGCGGGTCACCAGGTCCGGACAACGGTGTATCCCTCCGACCACGGTCGGGCGGTGAGGACGTCCAGGCCCGCCGACCGGAGGCGCTCCGAGGCCGCCGCCGCGTCCCGGGTCAGCGCGAAGAAGGTGGGCCCGACGGACGACAGCCCCAGCACGTCGACGACCCCCTCGGGGAACAGCGGCTCCACGGCCCCGGCGAATTCCAGCAGCCTCGGGTGCGAGAAGGAGCAGTTCTCGATGCTTCCCATGCGGAAGCGGTAGTCGAAGATCAAGCGTCCGAACTCCCTGACGTCACCGTCGAGAAGCGCCGGCCAGGCATGGTGGACGAGCCGGTAGGCGATCTCCCGTGCGTAGCGCTCGCCGGTGTCGCGGAATTTGTCGAAGTGGCGTGCCTCCTCGCGCAGGCTCTCCGCGCCGTCCCATCGCTTGAGCCCCGGGGGCACGGCGAGCAGAACGGTGTAGCCCTCGGGGATCTCGGCGGCGAGGGTGGGCGTGGCGTTCCCCGCCACCACCTGTGCCGATCCCTTCATCAGCCCTGCGGCGGCGGAGCCTCCGATGCACTGGACGGGAATCAGCCGGTCGGTGGTTCCGTCGATTTCCTCGCCGTGGTTGTCCACCAGGAATTTGATCAGTTGCCGCGCCGGGAGGGGGCGCCCATAAAGCTCGTTGATGGCGGCGGAGACCGCGGCGATCGTGGCGCTGCTGCTGCCCATGCCGATGTGCGGGGGCAGCGGTGCCTCATCGACGCGCACGCGCAGGCCCTGTCGGGTGCCCAGGAGGGAGCGGGTGATCAGGGCGGCGTGCCGGGCCAGGACCGGCCGGGCGGAGTCGGGTGCCACCGTGACCTCCTCGCTGTCCGACAGGAGTTCCACGCGCACCGTGCGGAACAGGTCGCAGGCGAGGAGGAGTTCTCCGGCGGGAAAGCCCGTGCCGCCGCCGTCGCCGCCCTGGGACGCGACGATTTTGCCGGGGTCCAGCGCCATGGCGTTGAGGCGCGTCGGATAGCGAAGCTCCAGCCCGGTCGCCGTCGGCGGTACGGGTCGGGCGACGGGGGGCCGGGTGCCGCGGATCTCCCCGACCGGAACGGGCCCGAAGCCGGGCAGGGTGTGGGCTGTGGGGTTCATTTCTCTTCCTCTGCCAGAGATCGCAGGGAGGCGGTGTTCAGTTCGATGATCCTGTCGAGTACCGCGTCGCTGTATCCGCCGCTGCCGAGCGATCCGTCGGGCCTGACGCGCATGTTGTCCCGCGCCAGTTGTCGGTGCGGATAACGGAATCGCAGAACGCGCAGGAGCAATGCGCGATACGCCGCGCGGACGGGCGGGCTGCCGAGCGCCACGGCGGTCCGCCGGCGGACCGTCGTGCCGTCGAGAGCCAGGAATTCCTCGCAGACGGCACGGTGCGCCGGCGGCAGATACGTGATGTTCTCCGTCATGTAGTCCGCGTGCCAGGCACTCATGTCCGGATCGCGCGCCCGGTGCGCGAACAACATCACGTCCAGGGCGAGCAGGGGCATTTGCGCGCCGCCGGGGGCCGCATAGTCCCGGCCGTCGACGGTGATCACGGGGAAATACGGCCGCAAGTGACGGGAGAAGAGTTGTGGGGACACTTTTCGCTTCACATCGACGAGCCGTGCCTGCAGTACGTCGATGCTTTCCCGGCTCGCCCGCAGGGCGTCGACGAGGGGTCGCTCGTCTTCTTCGGCGGCGGTGCCCGACACTCGGGGAAACAGGGTCCCGGCCAGACGTTCGACGGCGTGATTGAGGTGAATGGTCGCTTCCGTCACGCTGCTGATGAAGAGTTCCTCTTCGGGCGTACGGGTGAAGGCGCGCCTGCGGGCTCCGCTCGGGTTGCGTGTGGCGTAGCTGTACACGGTGTCCCGCGGCACCTCGCCTGCCAGTTCGCCGAGTCGGCGCAGCGTGGAGTCGAGGGCGGTCACATCGGCGGCGGGGTCGTGCCGGATCGCGGAAGCGATGAGGAAGCCCAGGTCGCGCAGGGCCGCTCGGGCGTCGAGCGCGGTGGTGACGCGGCACGCGCCGGCGAGCCGGTGCGCCCGCGCGAGAAGCCAGGCCACGTCCTGGCGTTCGTTGGCCTCGGCCAGGGCGGCCATGGTGGGGTCGGCCCCCAAGGGGTCGCGGTCGGCGACCTCCTGGTCCTCCCGGTTCTCCCGGGCGGCCGAGAATGCGGTGCTGGTGACGGTCACGGACGCCTTCCTTAAGGGGCTTCGCGCTCATCCGGTACGGGAATCGGCGGCATTCCGGCCTGCGGACGACCCACGTCGTGGAGGATCTCGGGCATGGCCGAACCAACCGCTCATCCGCCACATGTCGTCACACAGGGCTCATGGGGGCAAGCGTTTTCTTTTCCCGCCCCGTCAACAGCAGCCGTGCCGATACGGCTCCGGATGCCACCGCATTCCTGACCCGCCGTCACTCAAGAGCGCGCGCCGCTCGACGGATCGTCCTGATCGGTCACCTTACAACGCCGATGTGTCGCGACGGAGGTGACGCCATCCTTCGACCGGGCGACCGAAGTACGGACAGGGGGCTGTCCGTGCGGAGTTGTCGTTCCCCGCGGGTAAAGCCCCTCCCATGGTACGTCGCGGCGGCTTCCGCAAACAGTGACCGAGATCACTGATACCCGGTGCGCGGTCGGCCCTTCGGCGGTGACGCCTCCTCGGAATCACCTCACCCCCTTGCGATCACCGTCGATTTTCCCCTCCCCCAGCCGAGTTGGGGGAACTCAATGCCCTTGCAGCCGCCATCGATGTGCGTTACGTTCCTGGGGCCTCACGACCGGCGTGAATGACCAGCGGATCGACACCATCGCCAGCATCGCCAGCCCGGAACTCTCAACTCCGTTCGGTTGCTCGCCCCACGCGTCACGTCCCTCGAATCCCTTGCCCAGAACCACGTGCCCCACGGGCGGATGACGTCGGCGGTCGATGCGGCCCCTTTCGCTACGAACCAACGGTATGAGCGTGACGCGCGCATTTCTCCTTCTCGGCCAGGCAGTTGTGGTGGTCTTCACCCTGCACTCCCTGTGGGTCCTCCTCTCGGTCCTCGTCGTCGCCCGCTGGCTGGGCCGGGGCGGGCGGCCGGCGACGCGGCCGCTCGAAGCCCCGCCCACCGTGGTCGTACTGCTCCCCGCGCTGCGCGAGCAACGCCTGGTCGCCGAGACGCTGTCCTTCTACGCCACCGTCGACTACCCCGGCAGGCTGCTGCCGATCGTGGTGACGAGCGAGCGGGAGGAAGCGGAACGGCGGGAGCGGGAACAGGCCCTCGTCGACGTGTTCGCGCGGCTCGGTCCCGGCTGCACCGCCGAGCAGTTGACCAGGAGCCTGAGTGCCGCGCTGTCGCCCACCGCCGGCAAGGCCGTCGCCGGCGCGGTCCTGCGCGCGGAGCCCGCCGATGCCGCGGAGCGCCTGCGCGTCGCCCGGCAGGCCCTGCGGAACCTGCCCACCACCGCGCAGGTGTGCGACCGGGTGATCGCCGACCTCCGGGGGCGGGAGGGCACCCGCCCCTGCTACCGCCTCCACTACCCGGACACCGTGGGCCGCAAGGGTTCGCAACTGAACCACGCGGTGGCGCGGCTGGACACGCTGGGCCTGGCGGAGCCCATCGACCCCCGCGACACCCTGGTCGCGGTCTACGACTTCGACGCGGTGCCCCACCCGGGGACCTTCACCGCGGTGGCCGCCGAGGCGGCCCGCCGGAGAGCGGCGCACCGGCCCCTGCCGCGCATGATGCAACAGGTGCAGGTGCCCTTCACCTTCCGCGACCGGTTCGCCGGTGGGCTCGACGGGCTGCTGATGCGCGGCCAGGTCCTCTACTGGCTCCGGCGAGGGCTCGGCGTGGAACTGCGCCGCCTGCTGTTCAAGGAGTGGCTGGAGCGCCGCCGGCTCCCCCGCGCGGTGAAGGGTGTCGCCCGGCCGCTGATCTACGGGATCGGCTCGGGGATGTTCTTCCGTCTCGACGCCCTGGGGGTCGCGGGCCCGTTCCCGGAGCCGCACGACGACCTGGCGATGGGCTACCGCGCCTCGTTCATGGGCTGGGAGACGGTCCCCGTGCGCAGCTTCAACCTCACGGAACCGTACTACTCGACGGCCTCACTGGTCCGGGCCTGGGGCAATGTCGCCTACGCCGGCACCCGCATCGTGGACGACCTGCGCCATGTCCGGCGCCGGGGCGCCCCGAGCCCCCTGCGGGGCTGGGAACAGTGGGCGCTCGTCGCCCGGGAGTGGCTGGACACCCTCGTCTGGTTCCTGGGCACCCTGCTGGTTCCCGTGGCGATGGTGGCGTCGGCGTTCACCGGCCCCGGCTGGCTCCTGCTGTCCCTCGGCGCGCTGGTGCTGGCCTATCCGCTCACCGCGGCGGTGGTCCTGTTCCTCGTACCGCGCCTGGGCGAGCACCTGGGCACCGGCGGCGCGGCACCATGGCTGCGGGGTCGCCGGGCGACGGCCCTGCTGATCGCCACGTTCGTCGCCCAGCCGTTCGTCAGCTCCGCGGGGCCGTGGTCCCTGGCCGGGCGAGCGGTGGCCACGGGGCGCCGTGACGCGACGCTCGTCACCGGAAAGACGGAGCGCTAGCACCAGCGACGACACCACCGAGACCGATCGACAGCGGCCCGACGGAAGACCTGTCGAACGCAGAACAGCCAGCCCGAAGCGCGAAAGGGTGCGGAACTCCCGCGATTACATGAGGTATCTACAGCTCGGCCACAGCGGCGTACGCGTGTCCGCCGTCTCCCTGGGCGCCTTCAACTTCGGCGGCCCCACCCCGGAGCGGGAGGCCCGCGCCGTCATCGGCGAGGCACTCGACGCCGGGATCAACGTGATCGACGTCGCCAACGTCTACCAGGAGGGGCGCAGCGAGGAGATCGTGGGGCGGGCGCTCGGCTCCCGGCGCGACGACGTCCTCATCGCCACCAAGTGCTACAACGAGGTGGGCCCCGGCCCCAACGACCGCGGCAACTCCGCGCTCGCGGTGAAGCGGGAGTGCGAGCGTTCCCTGCGCCGGCTCGGCACCGACCACATAGACCTGTACTACCTCCACCGGCACGACCCCCACACGCCCGTGGAGGAGACCCTGGGCGCGCTGGAGGATCTGGTCGCCGCCGGCAAGGTCCGCTACATCGGGACGTCGACCGTCCCCACCCCCGAGGAGATGGCCGAGCAGCCGCGCCCCCTGGGTGCCGTGCCCAGCTGGCGGATCGTGGAGATGCTCGGCCTCGCCCGGGGCACCCGGCTGCCCCGGGTCGTCACCGAGCAGTCCCCGTACAACCTGCTCGAACGGGAGATCGAGCGGGACGTGCTGCCGCTGTGCGCCGAGTACGGCGTGGGCCTGCTCACGTACAGCCCGCTCGCGATGGGACTGCTCAGCGAGCGGTTCCTCGGCGGCGCCGCGCCGTCGGAGGCCCGCTTCACCGAGTGGTTCGGCCCCTCGGGACCCGTGTGGGACCCCACGTACCGCGCGCTGGAGGAGCTGTCCCGCCTGGCCGGCGAGTGCGGCATGACCCTGCCGGAGTTCGCACACGCCTGGTCCTACGGGGCCCCCGGAGTCACCAGTACGGTCATCGGCCCGCGTACGCTGGGACATCTGCGCTCCGCGCTGGCCGCCTACGACACCCCCCTCGACGCGGCGGCCCGGGCCGAGGTCGACCGCATCGTCCCGCCCGGCACCAGCCTGTGGTTCCGTACGGTCGAGCGGAGCCATCGGACGCGCGCGGCCGGCGCCTCGCCGGACGGCACCCCTCCGACCGACACCTCGCCGGCCGGCTCATCACCCCGGGACGGCGCCTCCGACAGCGGCCGTCGGGACGCCGCCGAAGGGAGCCACCTGTGACGACTCGCCCCGCACGGCGCCCGCGCGTGCTGCTCACCAACGACGGCCTGCTGGACACCTTCTGGGCCTTCCTGCGCGAGCGCTTCGAGGAACGCCTGGCGCCCACCTGCGACATCCAGTACCTCGATGTGCGCGAGGCGAGCATGGCCGAGGTGGACTGGCCGGCCGTGGACGCCGTGGCCCTGTTCGGCGGGGAGCTCACCCCCGACATGCTCGACCGGGCGCGCCGGCTCGCCGTCGTCGGCAGCGAGACGGACAACCTGGGCATCGAGGCGATCGAGTCCCTGTGGGAGCGCGGCATCCCCTTCGTCGAGGGCACGCCGGGCTGGGGGCAGTCCGTCGCCGAGTGCGGCCTGGCGCTGATCCTGTGCGCCCTGCGCCGCATCCCGTACTGGCACCAGAAGGTGCTCGGCGGGTTCCGCCCGTGGGAGTACCCCTACGTCCAGTTCTGCGACGACCCGCGGTTCGTCAACGGCACGGTCGGCGGGAAGACCGTAGGCGTCCTCGGCCTGGGCGAGATCGGCGGCCGCCTGGCGCAGTGGTGCGCCACCCTGGGCGCCCACGTCGTGGCCCACGACCCCTACCGCGTCGCGGAGCGGTTCGCGGCCGTGGGGGCCGAGCGGGTGTCCCTGGACGATCTGGTGCGGCGCAGCGACATCCTCGTCGTGGCCGTTCCCGACACCCCCAGTGCCACCGGCATGGTCGACCGGGACCGCGTCTACGCGCTCCGTCAGGGAGCGATCGTGGTCACCATCACGCGCAGCGCGGCAATCGACACCGCGGCGCTGCGCGAGCGGGTGCTCGCCGACCAGCTGGCGTGGGCCGCGGACGTGTACGACGTCGAGCCGCTCCCCGTCGGCGACCCCCTGATAGGTCGCGACAACGTCGTCCACCTCCCGCACATAGCCGGGCGCACCAGGGACGCCAACATCGCGGTCGCGGACGTGATCGCCGACGACTTCCTGCGTGTCTTCGCCGGCCGTCCGCCGATCCACACCATGACCCCCGAGCGGCTGCGCGTCCGCACGGGCGACCCGGGCTCCGCCACGATCACCGAATGGAACAACACATGAGCGAGAACTCCGTCCCGCGGCCGGCCCCGGCCACGAAGATCCGCCCGAGGGTCCAGGTCGTGGCGGGCATCGTCCGCTCCGGCGACGAGATCCTGCTGGTGCGGGAGGTCATCGCGAACGAGGGCCCGCTCGCCTGGTCCCTCCCCGGCGGCGGGGTCAAGGCGGGCGAACTCATCGACGAGGCGATGCGGCGGGAGCTGCGCGAGGAGACCGGGCTGGAGGTGGGGGAACCGGAGGGGATGGCCTTCGTGGTCCACCACGACACGCCCGCGTACCCCTCCGCGATCCTGTGCGGCCTCGAATACCGCTCCTGGCGGGGCGAGATCGCCGTGGCCGATCCGTCCGGGGACATCGTCGAGGCCCGGTTCTTCCCCATCGAGGAGGCGATGCGCGAGATGGCCGCGACAACCGGGCTCCCCCACCACCAGCCGGTCGTGGAGTACCTCAGCGGCCGGGCCCCCGCCGGCACCGCCTGGCTCTACCGGCGTGTCGAGGGCGGCGAGGACCAACTGGTCTCCCGCATCGCGCCCGTCGGCCCGGCGGCGGCGGCGTCCGCGTAGCCCCGCGCGGCGCGGACACGGGGAACGGCACGGAAACGGCACCGGCGAGCACGGGGAGCACGGGGGAATGGCACGGGAACGGGGAGCCGACGGAACATGACGAGCGGACAGGCGAACATCGTCATCGGAGCGGGGCCGTGCGGGCTGGCCGCGGCCCACACCCTGGAGCGGTCGGGGGCCGGGGTCACCGTCCTGGAGAAGGAGGGGTACGCCGGTGGGCTGGCCGCCTCCTTCCGGGACGCCGCCGGATTCGTCTGGGACCAGGGCGGGCACGTCGTCTTCAGCCACTACGGGGAGTTCGACGCCCTCGTCGAGCGGCTGATGGGCAGTGAGGTGGAGCGCCACGAACGGGTCTCGTACATCCTCACGGGCGACCGGCGGGTGCCGTACCCCTTCCAGCGCAATCTCGCGTCGCTGAGCCCGCCCGACGCCCTGGAGTGCGTCCTGGGGCTCATCGACCGGCCGCGGCAGGACCGGGACGACTTCGCCGCGTGGATGCTCGCGCACTTCGGGGAGGGCATCACCCGGCACTTCATGCTGCCGTACAACACCAAGGTGTGGTCCACCCCTCCCCGGGACATGTCGACCGAGTGGCTCGGGGAGCGGGTGGCCACGGTGGACTGGCGGACGTCCCTCACCAACCTGGTCCTGGGCCGCGACGACCCGGGCTGGGGCCCCAACAACACGTTCGTCTATCCCGCGACCGGGGGCACCGGCGAGCCGTTCCGCAGGCTCGCCGCGTCCCTGCGCGACGTCCGTCACGGCACCTCGGTGGTGCGCGTCGACCCCGACACCCGGCGGCTGACCACGGCCGCGGGCGAGGAGATGCGCTTCGACCACCTCGTCAGCACCATCCCCCTCACCCACCTCGTGCGGGCCCTGACGCGCTGCCCCCGGGAGGTGCGGACGGCCGCCGCGGCCCTGCGCCACAACCAGGTCCGCGTCGTCGGGATCGGTGCCGAGGGCGCCTCGGCACCGGACTGGAACTGGATGTACTTCCCGGACCCCGACTATCCCTTCTACCGCGTGACGAACCTGGGCGGTTACGCGCGGGGGAACCTCCCCGCGGCGGGCGGCCCCCACCACTCGCTGATGTCGGAGATATCCGCCCCCGCCCACCAGGACCTCTCCGCCGTCGACTCCGTCGAACCCACCCTCGCGGGGCTGCGGCGCGCGGGGCTTCTCGACGACGGCGCCCGGGTGTTGTCCGTCCACACCCGCGACATCCCGATGGCCTATCCGATCCCCACGCTGGGCCGCACGGAGGCGGTGGCGACGATCCTCGACTTCCTGGACAGCCGGGGGATCTACTCGCGGGGCCGGTTCGGCACCTGGCTGTACGAGTACGGAAACATGGATCACGCGGTGAAGATGGGCATCGACGTGGCCCTCCGGCTGACCGACGGAACGCCCGAGACCATCCCGCTCCCCCATCTGCGGGCGGCGGTCCTGTCCGCGGCGGACGAAGGCAGGTGACAGGCCATGGGAGACCTTGACAACGGCTGGACCGTCAGCGACGCCTTTCCGGAGCATCCGCTCGCCCCCGACGACGTGCTCGCCGCGCTGGCCGCGGCACGGGCCGAGACCACCCGCTGGGACGACCCCGAGGAGACCCGGCTCGGCTTCGCCATGTCCGCGCCCGACCCGCTCGCCGTGCGCGCCTGGACCTCGTTCCTGCCGGCGAACACCAACAACGTCGGCGTGCACACGGGCTTCGGCGCGGGCACGTCCGGCACCCGCCGCCTGGAGCGGGAAGCGCTCCTGTGCCTCGCCGGCCTGTACGGCGCGCCCTCCGCAGAGGGCTACCTCACCTCGGGTGCGACGGAAGCGGTGATCCAGGGCCTGCGCATCGGCCGCAACGCGGTGCGGACGGGCCCCGGGGACCGGGTGGCCGTCGTGACCGGGGAGTTCGCGCACCACTCGGTGGCCAAGGCTGGGGAGGTGCTGGGCCTGGACGTCGTCCCGGTGCCCGCCGACAGCGGCTGGGTGCTCACGCCCGAGGCGGCGGACCGGGCGATCGACTCGGCCGTCGCGGCGGGCGCCAGGGGCATCCTCCTCGTGGCCACGGCCGGCTACTACAACAGCGGGCTGTGCGACCCCGTCGACGCCCTGTCCGAGCTCATCCGGGAGCGGGCGGTCCGCGACACCGGCCGGATCGGCTACTTCTGTTACGTCGACGCCGCTCATGGCGGCTTCGTGTATCCGTTCTCCGCGCCGGACCTGCCCTTCGACTTCCGCAACCCCGGCGTCCACGCCATGGCCGTCGACCCCCACAAGTCCGGGCTGCTCCCCTACTCGTGCGGCGTGCTGCTGACGCGCAGGGGGCTGCTGGCCCACGCCACCGCCGTCAGCCCGGTCACCGGCGTGGTCGACGACACGCTGATCGGCTCCCGGCCCGGCGCGGCGGCCGCCGCGCTGTGGTCCGTCCTGCACGGGTACGGGCGCTCCGGCTTCACCGCTCTCACCCGCGCGTGTCTGGACAGGCGGGACGAGCTCGCGGACGCCCTCCGCGCCGCGGCCCCCGGCTGCCTGGTGCGCACGGCCCCGCACGCTCCGGTGGTGTCGGCCGCCTTCGACATCCCCGGCGGGCGCCTCCCCCAGGACTTCGAGAACCGCTACCGGCTGGTGGCGATCAACGCCCCGACGGCCGGGGGCGGCCGCCGCCCGCACTACCACTTCTACGCCGGCCACAGCCTGACCGAACGCCAGCTCGACTCCTTCCGTGGCCATCTGGGCCGCGCGCTGGCGGCGGCCGCGGCGGATTCCGGCGGGCCGGGCCGCGGCGCCGGGGAAGGGCCGGCGGAATCCGC
>NZ_JBPQTV010000166.1:0-13965 GCF_051386515.1 Streptomyces sp. URMC 123
CCCCTGACCCGGGCCCCCCTCCTGACCGGCCCCAACGGGCCGCCGCGGTGGCCCGCGAACCGGTCCCGGGGCCGGGCAGGGACCCGAAAACGCCGCATCGGCGCAGGTCGGAGGGCAAGCCACGGGGGCCGGGGCGCCGCGTGGAACGGCCACCCGGCGAGGGACCGGTACGCTGGGGGCGTGGCAGTCGTCGACGTATCCGAAGAGCTGAAGTCCCTCTCCTCGACCATGGGGTCGATCGAGGCCGTCCTGGACCTCGACACGATGAGGGCCGACATCGCCGTGCTCGAGGAGCAGGCGGCGGCCCCGTCCCTGTGGGACGACCCGGAGAGCGCCCAGAAGATCACCAGCCGGCTGTCCTACCTCCAGGGCCAGCTCCGCCGCGTGGAGGAGCTGCGCGGCCGGGTGGACGACCTCGAGGTCCTCTTCGAGCTCGTCGAGGCGGAGGGGGACGTGGACGCCCGCGCCGAGGCCGAGGTGGAGCTCGCCGCCGTCCGCAAGGCGGTGGACGAGATGGAGGTCCGCACGCTCCTGTCCGGCGAGTACGACGCCCGCGAGGCGCTGGTGAACATCCGCGCCGAGGCCGGTGGCGTGGACGCCGCCGACTTCGCGGAGAAGCTCCAGCGGATGTATCTGCGCTGGGCCGAGCGCCATGGCTACAAGGCGGAGGTCTACGAGACCTCGTACGCCGAGGAGGCCGGCATCAAGTCGACCACCTTCGCCATCCAGGCCCCGTACGCCTACGGCACGCTCTCCGTCGAGCAGGGCACCCACCGCCTCGTCCGCATCTCGCCCTTCGACAACCAGGGCCGCCGCCAGACCTCGTTCGCGGGCGTCGAGGTGCTCCCGGTCGTCGAGCAGAGCGACCACGTCGACATCGACGAGTCCGAGCTGCGCATCGACGTCTACCGCTCCTCCGGCCCCGGCGGCCAGGGCGTGAACACCACCGACTCCGCGGTGCGCATCACGCACATCCCGACCGGCATCGTCGTCTCCTGCCAGAACGAGCGCTCGCAGATCCAGAACAAGGCGACCGCGATGAACGTCCTCCAGGCCAAGCTGCTCGAGCGGCGCCGCCAGGAGGAGCAGGCCAAGATGGACGCGCTCAAGGGCGACGGCGGCAACTCCTGGGGCAACCAGATGCGTTCGTACGTCCTGCACCCGTACCAGATGGTCAAGGACCTGCGCACCGAGTTCGAGGTCGGCAACCCGCAGGCGGTGCTCGACGGCGAGATCGACGGCTTCCTGGAGGCCGGTATTCGCTGGCGCAAGCAGCGGGAGAAGTAGGCCCCCCGGCCCCGCCCGCCGGCCCGGACGCCGCCGGCGACCTCGGCTCGGCCCCGGTGACGACCCGAAAGCAACCATCGCTCGACGAGCGGTGGTTGCTTTTGCGTCACGGATTCCCGGCCACCCGCACGCCAAGATCACGTAAAGCGGACATTCGCGGACGCAACCGCCTTGACGCCGGTATGAAAAGTGGGAAGGCTGGCGCGCGGCATGCTCATGTCTGAGGCGCGTGTGAACGGGGGAGGCGCGGATCGATCACCGATCCGCGGCGAGATGAAGGAACGCCCCCCATGCGGCCGCTGCCCGGCACATGGCTGCCCCACACACTGAGTTCGGCTACTGGGGGTAGCACCTATATGACGAAGAAGATGCGGCTGCGGGTCGCGCGCATAGCGGCCGGTGCGATGGTCGCCGCCGGAGCGTCGCTGACCGCGGCCGGTGCCGCGCAGGCGGCGGGGATCGGTGTCGCGGCGAACGTGGGCACCACGGGCGTCGGCGTGAAGGTGGCCACCGCTCCGGAGCCCGAGCCCGACCCGACGGTGATCCCCGGCGGCCCGTCCGCGGGCGGCACGACGACGGGCGGCACCACGACGACCGGCGGTACGCCGACGACCGGTGGCACCACGACGGTCGGCGGCACCGTGACCGCCGGCGGCACCACGGCGACCGGCGGTACGTCGACCACCGGTGGCACCACGGCGACCGGCGGTACCACGGCCACGGGCGGCACGTCGACCACGGGTGGCACCACGGCGACCGGTGGCACGTCGACCACGGGCGGCACCACGGCGACCGGCGGCACGACGGCCACGGGCGGCACGTCGACCACGGGTGGCACCACGGCGACCGGTGGCACGTCGACCACCGGGGGCACCACGGCGACCGGTGGCACCACGGCCACGGGCGGTACGTCGACCACGGGTGGCACGTCGACCACGGGTGGCACGTCGACCACCGGCGGTACGTCGACCACCGGCGGTACGCAGACCACCGGCGGCACGTCGACCACGGGTGGCACGCAGACGACCGGTGGCACCCAGACCACCGGCGGCACGCAGACCACCGGCGGCAGCGCCACCACCACGGGCGGCAGCACGGGCGGCAGCACCGGTGGTTCCTCCACCGTCGGCAGCGCCACGACCACCGGCGGCGGCAGCGCCACCACCGGTGGCGCGAGCGACAACACCGGCACCTGCACCGTCGACCTCGACGGCGCCGCCTGCCAGGACAACACCGGCACCAACAACGTGGCCACCAAGCCCGTCCAGCAGGCCGAGGCCAAGGAGGAGCTGGCCGAGACCGGCGCCTCCGAGACCCTCTTCCTCGTGATCGGCGCCGCGACGATGATCGCGGGCGGCGTCGGCTTCCGCCTCGTGCCGCGGCTGATCAACCGCGGTGCCGCCGCCTGACGCAAGGCACCCACCGCGGCCGCGTGAGCGGCACCCGCGCACCGGGCCCGGCCACCCAGGGGGCCCACCCACGCGCGACAGGGCCGGGGCGCACACAGCGCCCCGGCCCTGTCACATGTCCGAGTCCCGCCGGGCGGCCGGCTCCGTGTTCCGCTAGGCGACCAGCGCGGCGACCGCGAACAGCGCCACCAGCAGCACGATCAGCGCCGCGGGCGTCAGCTGCGCGAACATGCCCTCCTGCTGCTGCAACCGCTCCCTGCTGGCTCGGCACACCGGGCAGCGACCCTCACTGACAGGGCTCGCGCAATTGGCGCACACCAGTCGGTCGCATGTCATGCGATCTCCTCCTCCGTGGCGCCAACGCACCGGGAAGCGCCGTGGTTCCCCCTACCACTGTGCCAGCTTCCCGGCGTTTCGGCGCGCCCCGGCCGTACGATCCGGGGACCCGTCGCGCAGAGTTCTGATACCGCTCCGCACAGCGACCGCCCGCACCGCCCCGTGCCTGGTCCGGCGCCCGCCGCGAACCGGCCGGGGGCGTACGCGGAACGCGCCGGCGGAGGGCGGACCGAGGACGCCGACTGCGCGGCGCGCCCCGCTTCGCGTAAGGTCACGCTCACCGACGGGAGCCGCAGCACGGCATCCCGTGTCCCACTAGAGGTCGACCGTGGTGCAGCCGTGATCCGATTCGACAACGTCTCCAAGTCCTACCCCAAGCAGAACCGTCCCGCGCTGCGGGACGTCTCGCTCGAGATCGAGAAGGGCGAGTTCGTCTTCCTGGTGGGCTCCTCCGGCTCGGGCAAGTCCACCTTTCTGCGGCTGATCCTCCGCGAGGAGCGCGCCAGCCACGGCGCGGTGCACGTGCTGGGCAAGGACCTGGCCCGGCTCTCCAACTGGAAGGTGCCGCAGATGCGCCGCCAGCTGGGCACCGTGTTCCAGGACTTCCGGCTGCTGCCCAACAAGACGGTGGCGGAGAACGTCGCCTTCGCGCTGGAGGTCATCGGCAAGCCGCGCGGGCAGATCCGCAAGACCGTGCCCGAGGTCCTGGACCTGGTGGGCCTGGGCGGCAAGGAGGACCGGATGCCGGGCGAGCTGTCCGGCGGTGAGCAGCAGCGCGTGGCCATCGCGCGGGCGTTCGTCAACCGGCCGATGCTGCTGATCGCGGACGAGCCGACGGGCAACCTCGACCCGCAGACCTCGGTCGGGATCATGAAGTTGCTCGACCGCATCAACCGCACCGGCACCACCGTGGTCATGGCCACGCACGACCAGCAGATCGTCGACCAGATGCGCAAGCGCGTCATCGAGCTCGAAAAGGGCCGGCTGGTGCGCGACCAGTCGCGCGGCGTCTACGGCTACCAGCACTGAGCGATCGCGTCCGCGACCGAAGAGCTCGCGATCGCCCGGTACTCGCCGTCACGTACGCCCCCAGGCCCTGAAAGGACACCATGCGCGCCCAGTTCGTCCTGTCGGAGATCGGCGTCGGTCTCCGCCGCAACCTCACGATGACCTTCGCCGTCATCGTCTCGGTCGCCCTCTCCCTGGCCCTCTTCGGAGGCTCGCTGCTCATGCGTGAGCAGGTCAGCACGATGAAGGGCTACTGGTACGACAAGGTCAACGTCTCGATCTTCCTCTGCAACAAGAACGACGCGGAGACCGATCCCAACTGCGCCAAGGGCGCGGTCACCGAGGATCAGAAGAAGGAGATCCGCGCGGACCTGGAGAAGATGAACATCGTCGACACCGTGCAGCACGAGTCGGCGGAGGAGGCGTTCAAGCACTACAAGGAGCAGTTCGGCGACTCCCCGCTGGCCAGCTCGCTGACCCCGGACCAGATGCAGGAGTCGTTCCGGGTCAAGCTGACGAACCCGGAGAAGTACGAGGTCATCACCAGCGCCTTCTCCTCCCGGCCGGGCGTGCAGGAGGTCACCGACCAGCGCTCCACCCTGGAGAACCTGTTCAACCTGCTCAACGGCATGAACTACGCGGCGCTCGGGGTCATGGCGCTGATGCTGATCGTGGCCCTGCTGCTGATCGTCAACACCGTGCGGGTCTCGGCGTTCAGCCGTCGGCGGGAGACCGGCATCATGCGCCTGGTGGGCGCCTCCAGCTTCTACATCCAGATGCCGTTCATCATGGAAGCCGCCATCGCCGGCCTCATCGGCGCCGGATTCGCCTGCGTGCTGCTGGCGTTCGGACAGCACTTCCTGGTCGACCAGTGGCTGGTGAATCGCATCACGGTCATCAACTTCATCGGGTGGGACGCGGTGCTCGCCAAGCTGCCGCTGGTGCTGGCCATCGGCCTGTTGATGCCCGCACTCGCCGCCTTCTTCGCGCTCCGCAAGTACCTGAAGGTGTGACCCGGGAGCCAGGGTGCCGTCCGGTCAACCTTCCGTACGCCGCCCGCTCGTGGCCTAGACTCACCGGCATGCCGGGCCCGCTGATGTTCATCAGGCCCCGCCGCATCGGCCGCGGGGCTGCGCTGACATTGGTCTTCGCGAGTGTGCTCGCCACCGGTGCCGCCACCGGGACCTGGGGCGAGGGCGACCGGAAATCCGTGCGCGCCGGGGTGGATTCGATGACGGCGGCCGGTGACCGGGCCGCCGTGCACGCCGCCGCGGCCCAGGCGATGGCGGACGGCAAGTCCGGCTCCCAGGCCGCCAAGGAGGCCGTCAGCCGCAGCGGCGACCGCTGGAGC
Organism: Streptomyces sp. URMC 123; assembly: GCF_051386515.1. Lineage (NCBI taxonomy): Bacteria > Bacillati > Actinomycetota > Actinomycetes > Kitasatosporales > Streptomycetaceae > Streptomyces > Streptomyces sp. URMC 123. Next base: position 5,392 of record NZ_JBPQTV010000166.1, read on the forward strand.
GCCGTCTACACCGCCCGCGAGTACGAGGGCTTCCAACAGGCGCTGGACGGCCGCTACATCGGCGTGGGGCTGTGGGTGCGCGGCGGCGCGGACGGCCGGATCGAGGTGGACCGGGTGCAGCCCGGCAGCCCGGCCGCCGGCGCGGGCCTGGCCCCCGGCGACCGGCTCCGTACGGTCGACGGCGCCGCCGTCGACGGCCGGCCGGTCACCGAGGTCGTCTCCCGGCTGCGCGGCGACGCCGTGGCCACCGGCGGCCCGGCCGCCCCCGCGGCGCCCGAGGGCTCCCCGGTGCGGCTCGGCCTGGAGCGCGGGGACCGCCGCTGGGAGTCCGTGCTGCGGCGGACGAGACTCGCCACCGAGACCGTGACCGCCGACCGCGTACCGGGCGAGCGCGCCACCCGCATCAAGGTCGTCTCCTTCACCAAGGGCGCCGGGGAGCGGGTGCGGCGGGCGGTACGCGCGGTGCCCCGGGGCGACGGGCTGCTGCTCGATCTGCGCGGCAACTCCGGCGGTCTCGTCGCGGAGGCCGTCACCGCCGCCTCGGCCTTCCTCGACGGCGGCCTGGTGGCCACGTACGACATGCGCGGCGAGCAGCGCGCGCTCTACGCCCGGGAGGGCGGCGACACCAGGATTCCGCTGGTCGTGCTGGTCGACGGGGGCACCATGAGCGCGGCGGAGCTGCTCACCGGCGCCCTCCAGGACCGGGGGCGGGCGGTCGTCGTCGGTGCCCCGACGTTCGGCAAGGGCTCGGTGCAGATGCCCAGCGAGCTGCCCGACGGCTCGGTGGCCGAGCTGACCGTCGGCCACTACCGCACCCCCTCCGGGCGCGCCGTCGACGGCCGGGGGATCACGCCGGACCTGGTGGTTCACGGCGCCGCGGAGCAGCGGGCCCGCACAGTATTGAGTGGCCTCGGAACCACCTCCTAGTGCGAGAATGACTGCGCTATGGCTAAAGAGACGGGTCGCAAACTCATCGCGCAGAACAAGAAGGCGCGGCACGACTACCACATCATCGACACCTACGAGTGCGGGCTCGTTCTGACCGGCACCGAGGTCAAGTCGCTGCGGCAGGGCCGGGCCTCGCTCGTCGACGGCTTCGCCCAGCTCGACGGTGGTGAGGCGTGGCTGCACAACGTGCACATCCCCGAGTACACCCAGGGGACGTGGACCAACCACTCGGCGCGGCGCAAGCGGAAGATGCTGCTCCACCGGGCGGAGATCGACAAGCTGATCGGCAAGACGCAGGAGACGGGCCACACGCTCGTCCCGCTGTCGCTGTACTTCAAGGACGGCCGGGCCAAGGTCGAGATCGCCCTCGCCAAGGGCAAGAAGGACTACGACAAGCGGCAGACGCTCCGCGAGAAGCAGGACCGGCGCGAGGCGGACCGGGCGATCTCGGCGGCGCGGCGGCGTCAGCGCGCGCGGGGCTGACCCCCCGGATCGGGGTCGACCGGGCCGACCGGGCGGGGGGCCGCCGGGCCCCGGCAGCGCGCCCCGGCGCCGGCCGCCGGGAATACGCTGGCATCCGCCCGCGTTGTTCCCGTACGATGGCACTCGCATCGCTCGCGGTGCGCAGCTTGAAAAATGAACATGGGGATGATCGGTTTCGACAGCGGATGTCGAAGCAGGGGAAGCGAGCCGAGGAAGCGGCAATGATCTCGTAAACCACGTGTCGCAACCAATAATCGCCAACACCAAGCGCGATACCTTCGCCCTCGCTGCCTAAGCAGCGACTCGCGAAGTGTCAGCCCGGGGCCGTTCCCGACCCGGGGCCTGGCATCAGCTAGGGAACTAAACCACCGCTTCCGGCCACGGGAGGCGGTGGGAAACCAAACAGTGGCTGAGCCCGTCGGAGACTTGTCCGCGTGATCTCCGGGGCCGAGAAAAGCACAGCGGACTGCGCTCGGAGAAGCCCTGTTTTTGCACCGTTGGACGCGGGTTCGATTCCCGCCATCTCCACGAGGTCGAGGGCGACGTGTGCTCGCGGAATGCGCGAGCCGTGTCGCCCTCGTCGTTTTTTGCGCGGCTTCGCCGCGCGGGGCGGGGGCTTTGCCACCCGCACCCCCTTTGGCCGGGCGCCGTGGGGGGTGCTGTGCGTGGCGGTGTTTTGTGTCGAGGGTGGCGTGTGCTCGCGGAATGCGCGAGCCGTGTCGCCCTCGTCGTTTGTGCGCGGCTTCGCCACCCGCACCCCCTTGGCCCGGGGCCCGCGGGGCCCGCTCACGCGCGGCGCAGGCTCCGGTAGCCGGTCACGGCCGTCAGCAGGGCCAGGGCGCCGGCCGCCGCCGGGGCGCGGAAGCCGGCGTCGGCACCCCAGCTCTCCACCGCCCAGCCGCCGGCCGTCGCGCCCACCGAGATGCCGGCCAGCAGACCCGTGTACACCGTCGTCATGCCCTCGGTCAGCCGCTCCGCCGGCAGCAGCGTCTGCACCAGCGTCATCCCCGTGACCATGGTCGGCGCCGTGGCCATGCCCGTCAGGAAGAGCAGCGCGGACAGCGCCACCAGGCCGTCGGCCACGGTCAGCGGCAGCACCGCCACCGCCATGGCCGCCACGCCCAGCACGAAGCGCCGGCCCACGGGGCCCGTCGGCCGCACCGCTCCCAGGGCCAGCCCGGCCGCGCAGGAGCCCGCCGCCTGGAGCATCAGCACGGCGCTGCTCGCCGAGGAGCCGCCGAGCGCGTCCACGGTCGCGATCGTCGCCACCTCCAGCGAGCCGAAGAGCGCGCCGGTCGCCACGAAGGTGGCCAGCACCACCCGCAGGCCCGGCAGGCGCAGCGGCGCGGTGGCGCGGCCCCCGCCGTGCGGCCGGGCCGGCGGCTCCGTGCGCCGCTGCGCCGCGAAGAGCAGCGCCCCCGCCGTGAGCAGCAGCGCCGCCGTCGCCGTTCCCGCCCGCGGCGAGACCAGCGTGCACAGCAGCATCGCCAGCGCGGGCCCCGCCATGAAGCAGACCTCGTCGATCACCTGCTCCAGGGACGCGCCGGTGTGGCGGGCCGCCGCGTCGTCCCGGTGCAGCTCGGCCCAGCGGGCGCGGGTCATCGCGCCCAGGCCAGGCACGCCCGCGGAGCCGGCGCAGCACACGAACAGCACCCACGCGGGAGCCCCGTGGCCGACCGAGAGCAGCAGGGCGAGCGCGCCGGCCGCGTACAGCAGTACTGCCGCCACCGTCACCCGCGCCTGGCCGTGGCGGTCCACCAGCCGGCCCAGCAGTGGGGCGGTACCGGCCGAGACGGCCACGCCGGTCGCCGAGACCGCGCCGGCCAGCGCGTAGGAGCCGTACACCGTCGCGATCATCATCACGGTGCTCACGCCGAGCATGGAGGTCGCCAGCCGGCCCGGCAGTGCCGCGAGGGTGAAGGCGAGCGCGCCGCGGGGGGCGAAGAGCCGCCGGTACGGGGTGCCCACGGCCCCGGCGGCGCGTACGGCGCGGAGGGTGCGGGTGCGTACGGCGCGGACCGCGGCCGGGGTGCGGCGCCGGCGGGCGGCCGGCGGCGCGGGGACGGCACGGGCGGTCGAACGGGCAGCGGGGCGGGCGGCGGGCGGCGCGGCGAGGAAACGGATCACCCGACTACGGTGGCGGCGGGCACCCCGCGCGGTCCAACACCTGATCAGAGGTGATTCACGCATCTGCGTTGTCAATGCGCGGCGGTGACCGTACGTGGGCCGGCGGGCGGGTACGCGGTGCTCGGACCCGGCGCCGATACTGTGCGGGTGTCCCGAGACCTCCACCCCCGTCTGCTGCGGGCGTTCGCCGCCGTCGCCGACGAGTTGCACTTCACCCGGGCCGCCGCCCGGCTCTTCGTGGCCCAGCAGGCGCTCAGCCGCGACATCCGGCGCCTGGAGCGCGCGCTCGGCGCGGATCTCTTCCTGCGCACCACACGCGCGGTCGAACTGACCGCGGAGGGCCGCCGGCTGCTCCCGTACGCCCGCGCGGTGCTCGCCGCGCACGACGAACTGGCCGCCGCGTTCGACTCCTCGGCCGGGGCGGGGCGGCCGCTGCTCGTCGACGTCGGGGCGACGGTCAGTACAGGCCACCGCGTGCTGGAGGAGGCCCGCCGGGCGGCCCCCGGCACCGAACTGATCGCCCGCTTCCACTCCGGGCTCACCGGCGCCGCGGCCGACGTCCTCGCCGGGCGGCTCGACGTCTCCTTCGGGCGGGTCGCCGGCCTCGACCCGGCGGTGCGGGCCGGGCTGGAGCACCGGATCGCGCGGTACGAGCCGATGGCCGTGCTGCTGCCCGAGGATCACCGGCTCGCCGGGCTCGCGGAGGTCCCGCTGGACGCGCTCGCCGGCGAGACGCTCTACGCCGGGGCCGGCAACCCCGCCACCGCCGAGTGGACCGACCTCGCCGAGTGGCTCTTCGCCGGCCGGGGCATCGCGATCGCCGAGCCGTTCCCGGAGATCGAGGGCAAGACGGAGTTCGCTCGGGTGGTGCGCGGGCGGCGCTGGTCGGTGCTGGCGAGCGTGGAGTTCATGACCATCCCCGGCATGGTGCTGCGGCCCCTCGTCGACCCGGTGCCGCTGTCGCCGGTCTCCCTGGTGTGGCGGCGCGGGCTGCGGCACGCGGGGCTGGACGCGGTCCGCTGCGCGGCGCTGACCCTGGGCGAGGCGGAGGGCTGGCTGCGGCGCCCTCCGGGCTCCTGGCTGCCCGCCGCCGACGAGACGCTCCTCGCCTCCGGCGGGGTAGGGGGCGACGCGGTGCGCGTCCGCGGGCGGATCACCGCCTCCCGGCGGTGATCCGGGCACCTTCAGCGGGAGCCGCGCCCGGGGCGATCCGCACGGCCACGATCCGCCACGCGCGGACCCCGGTGGGTTCGGCGCTCGTGGTGGTTTCGGCCCGTGGCCGGCGGCGGTCGGTTGGCTGAGCGTGGGGAGACGGTGTTTCGCGCCCGGCCCCGCGCGCTTCGTGGCCCGGTGCCCCTGGCCGATCACGGTCGTCCGGGGCGTGGTGGTTCCGGTCCGGCGGTGGTTGCTGGCGCAACCCTTCTCACCCGCCCCGTAGGGGCGGGAGTCCTTCCCGCGGCCTCCGGCCGGGGCTCTGCCCGCTAGGCGCGGGCCGGTTCATCCGAGCTTCGGCGCAACCCCCCTCACCCGCCCCGAAGGGGCGGGTTTGTCCGGGCCTTCGGCCTCCCCCTTTTCACCCGCCACGGAGGGGCGGGTCTTTGTCCCGGCCGCCGGCCGGGCAGCGGCGGTGGGCGGTTCGGCCGTGCGGCCCGGGGGGCTCCAGCGCCGGCGCTCGTGGCCGAGCACGGCCGTGTGGGGCGTGGTGGTTCCGGTCCGGCGGTGGTTGCCGGCGCAACCCTTCTCACCCGCCCCGTAGGGGCGGGGGACCTTTCCCGCGGCCTCCGGCCGGGGCTCTGCCGGCTAGGCGCGGGCCGGTTCATCCGAGCTTCGGCGCAACCCCCCTCGCCCGCCCCGGAGGGGCGGGTTTGTCCGGGCCTTCGGCCTCCCCCTTCTCACCCGCCCCGGAGGGGCGAAAGTCCTTCCCGCGGCCCCCGGCCGGGCTCTGCCCGCTAGGCGCGGGCCCGTTGTCCCGGCCTTCGGCGCAACCCCTCTCACCCGCCCGGAAGGGGCGGGTCTTTGGCCGGTTCGGTCGTGCGCCCGGCGGCCCGCAGGGCCGGTGCCCGTGGCCGATCACGGCCGTCCAGGTGTCCTGGGCGCGCTGGCCAGACCGCGGCCGTCCCGGCCCGGCGCCTGGGGTCTGCCGGGCCGGTGCTCGTGGCCGTCCATGCCGTGGTGGTTGCGGCCCGTCTGGCGGCGGCTGATTCGGTGGCCGAGTCCAACGGGCGCGGGAAGACGGAGTTCGCGTCGGCCCCGCGCGCTTCGTCGGCCCCGTGCCCGTGGCCGATCACGGTCGTCCGGGCGTCCGGGGCGCGGGGGTTTCGTTCGGTGGTCGGGTACGGCAGGCGCGCGCGGGGAGACGGGGTTTTCGCGGCGGGCCCGCACAGGCACTCTGGGAACAAGCCCGCGCTGCGCGAGGAGGTACCGGCCCATGACGGCTGCCGCGGCAACCGCCTCCCCCGGTCTGCGTTTCGACGCCGGCCGCCCCTGCCTGGATCTCGCGGCGACCGCCACCGCCCGGCCCCCTCAGCCGGGTGCGGCGCGGGCCGAGCGCCTCGACTCCCCGGAGCGGCTGCGGGCCTGGCTCCGGGGCGCCGGCCTCGTGCCGCCGGGCACCCCGCTGGACGACACCGGCCTGGAGTGGCTGGTGCGCTTCCGCGCCCTGCGCGAGCTGCTGCACCGGGTGATCCGGGCCGAGCTCACCGGGCGCGCGGCCGCGGCCGACATCGCCCGGCTGAACGCGGTCGCGGCCGCCGCCGCGCCGCCCGCCCCGTGCGCGGTGCGCGCCGCCGACGGCTCGCTGGTCCGGGCGTTCGCCACCGGGCCCGGCTGCGCGGGGCTGCTGGCCGCGGTGGCGCGGGACGCCGTCGAACTGCTGACCGACCCCGTGGCGCGCGGGCAACTGCGCCAGTGCGAGGGGGACTCCTGCTCGCTGCTGTACCTGGACACGTCGCGCGGAAGGCGGCGGCGCTGGTGCTCCAGCGAGGTGTGCGGCAACCGGGAACGGGTGGCGCGCCACCGCCGGCGCGCGGTCGCCGCCCGCGGCTGAGCACCCGCCGCTGAGCAACCGCGGTTGAGCGCCCGCCGCTGAGCGCGCCCGCCGCCGAACGCCCGCGACGGGAGCGGCCCGGCGCCTCGCCGCACGGCGCGACCCGCGCCCGCATCACGGCAATTCGATTGACTCGGCGCCTCGTTCGGCCCGAGCGCCGAAAAATCTTTCCCGCCCGCTGAGCAGCCGGCCCCGGCCGTCCGTACTGGAGGGGGAACGAGCGGCGGACGGGCCGCGGGCGCCGGCAAGGGGGCGTACCCGCGGCGCGGATGCTCCTCGGATCGTCGATCGTCCCCCACGCGGTGATCCGGGGGCGGGGGGCCCGTCGTGAACAGGGGCGACGGGCCCACCCGCACGCCGAGCGCGCCGAGGAGCCCCGCGCGGGAGCACTCCGAGGAGCACTCCGGAGCATCGGTTCTCCGCGGCCGGAGTTCGTCCGGAGCAGGTCTCGACCGGGAGGTTCGGGTGCGCAAGGATGCGGCCGTGGCCGATGAGCGTCCGTCAAGAGTCCGACATCGGGCGGAGAAGCCCCGTCGCGGCGCCGCGGTGCCGGACGAGGACCTCATGCGGGCCATCTACCGGGAGCACGCCGGCCCGCTCTTCGCCTATGTGCTGCGCCTGGTCGCGGGCGACCGCCACCGCGCCGAGGACGTGGTGCAGGAAACCCTCGTACGGGCCTGGCGCAACGTCGACCAACTGGGCCGGGCCACCGGCTCCGTACGGCCCTGGCTGGTGACCGTCGCCCGGCGGATCGTCATCGACGGGCACCGCAGCCGCCAGGCGCGGCCGCAGGAAGTCGAGCCCTCCCCCCTGGAACTCATGCCCGCAGAGGACGAGATCGACAAGGCGCTCTGGCTCATGACGCTCTCCGACGCCCTCGGGGACCTCAGCGACGCCCATCGCGAGGTGCTCATCGAGACGTACTTCAAGGGCCGTACCGTTAATGAAGCGGCTGAGAAGCTCGGCATACCGAGCGGGACCGTGCGGTCCCGTGTCTTCTACGCGCTGCGCTCCATGAAGCTCGCGCTCGAGGAACGAGGAGTGACGGCATGACAGCGCCGGAGCGGAACACTGATCACGAGGCGGTCGGTGCGTACGCACTCGGTGTCCTGGACGAGGCGGACGCCCTCCGCTTCGAGGCGCACCTCGCCGACTGCGCCTCGTGCGCCCGGCAGCTGGACGAGTTCATGGGGCTGGAGCCGCTGCTCGCCACCCTCGCCGACGCCCCCGCGGCCATTCCGCCGCCGGACCGGTTGCACACCGCGCCGGACCCGCGGCTGCTCGACGGGCTGCTGGACGAGGTCGCCGCCAAGCGGCGGCAGCGCCGGCGCCGGGGGCTCTACCTGGTCGCCGCGGCCGCCGTGCTCATCGTCGGCGGGCCGGTCGTCGCCACGGTGGCCGTCTCCCGGGGGGACGACACCCGGCCGAGCGCCGCCGCGCCCCCGCACGCCCACTCCACCAGCCCCGCCGAGGACGCCTTCTTCAACCACATGGAGAAGAAGGTCGCGGCGACCGACGCGGCCAGCCGGGTGACCGCCACCATCGGCACGGAGAAGAAGGGCTGGGGCACGCACACCGTCCTGGAGCTCAAGAATGTGAAGGGGCCGCTGCGGTGCAATCTCGTCGCCGTCTCCAAGAGCGGCGAGGAGGAGGTCATCACGTCCTGGGCCGTGCCGAAGTGGGGGTATGGCATTCCGGACAGCGCGAATGAGGCGGCGCGGAGTCCTCTGTACGTGCATGGTGGGGCGGCGATGAATTCCGACGACATCGACCGTTTCGAGGTCCGTACGTTTGAGGGGCGTCGGCTGGTGTCCGTCCACGCGTAGCGTCCTCCGGACGGGTTGGCCGACGTTCCCGTTCACGTTGTCCGTGATGTGGACGTCCTGTCTTTCCCGGCCTCCGGCCGGGGGCCTTTTCCCGCCCCTTCGGGGCGGGGACCACCACCTCACCCCGGCCGAAGGCCGGGCAAC
>NZ_JBPQTV010000167.1:0-13719 GCF_051386515.1 Streptomyces sp. URMC 123
CCGCAGCCCCCCGCCCCCGTAACGCGACAGCCCCACCGGAAACGCCATGGAGAGAGATGACCGACGACATCTTCGCGACGAGCGTGTTCTTCAAGCTCGCCATCGGGGGCAACGACCTGGGCGCCTTCCACACCTGCTCCGGGCTCGGCGCCGAGGTGGAGATCGAGCAGTACGGCGAGGGCGGCAACAACGGATTCGCCTGGCAGCTCCCCGGCCGCATCACCTGGTCCCCCATCACCCTGACCCGCCCGGTCACCGAGGACACCACCAAGATCGCCCGCTGGCTCGACGAGATCGTCCACCGCGTCGAGCCCAAGGACGGCGAGATCGTCGCCCTCAAGCCGGACCTCACCCGCATCATCAGCTGGCAGGTGCTCGGCATCGTGCCGGTGCGCTGGCAGGGCCCCTCCTTCGACCCGGCGAGCTCCCAGGCCGCGGTCGAGACCCTGGAGATCGCGCACGAGGGCCTGCGGCCCTCCTGACCCCGCCCGCACCGAGCACCGAGAACCCCTGAGGGAAGGAGGCGGGCATGTCACCCGCGGCCCGCACGAGCCGTGCCCGCGCACAACTGACGATCAAGGAACCGCCCGCGAAGGTCGGCTCCCGGCCGGGCGGCACGCTCGCCCGGCTCTCGTTGCAGTTCAACCCCGCCACGCTGACGCTGAGCAAGAACACCGAGTGGCGGCGCACCCCGTCCCGGATGGCCGGGCAGTCCGCGCTGCCGGAGTTCGTCGGCAGCGGCCCCCGCTCGCTCTCCTTCGACGTCTTCCTCGACGCGACGGCGACGCACGACAACTCGGTGGAACGGACGGTCCAGCAGCTGATGGTGGCGTGCGTGCCCACGCCCAAGAGCCTGGCGCGCAAGACGCCCGCCAGCCCCTGGGTGCGCTTCGACTGGGGCACGTCCAGGACGACGTCGTTCGACGGCGTGCTCTCCAGCCTCTCCGTCGTGTACACGCTGTTCGACGTCGACGGCAAGCCGCTGCGGGCCACCTGCTCCCTGTCGATCGAGGAGGCGAGCGTCGACCCGCCCGGCCAGAACCCCACCTCCGGCGCGCGCGAGGCCCACGGCACCCACCGGGTGGTCGCCGGCGACAGCCTGCCCCTCCTCGCGTGGCGCGAGTACGGGGACCCCACCGCGTGGCGCACCATCGCGGAGGCCAACGACATCGACGACCCGATGCTCCTGACGCCCGGCACGGAACTGGTCGTGCCGGGGCTGGAGGACCCGGCGGCGGGAAGGCCGGCACGGGCGGGGGAGTGGGCGGCGGAGCCCGACGGGGCCGGGGCACCGGTGCCGGTGGGGCGGCCCGCCCGGGCGGGGGACCGATGAGCGACGCCGAGCGCGGCGGCCGGTCGTTCGCGGCCGACCCGATCGTCGAGGCCCCCGGGGAACTGCCACCGGTCTGGGCCACCCAGCTGGTGAGCTGCGTGGTGGACGAGAACGTCGGCCTGCCCGACGCGGCCGTGCTGACCTACCGCGACCCGAACCACGAACTGCTCACCGGCACCGGCATCACCATCGGCACCCAGCTGAAGATCTCGGTGGTCACGGTGCGCGGGCGGGCCAGGGAGCGGCTGTTCACCGGCGAGGTGACGGCCGTGGAGCTGGACACCGACACCACCGGCTCGTTCACCGTGGTGCGGGCCTATTCCGCGGCCCACCGGCTCCAGCGGGGGCGGAAGGTGGTGGCCTACCGCAACATGACCACCGCCGACATCGTCCGCAAGGTCGCCGCCGGGGCCGGGCTCCGCTGCGGCAGGGTCGAGGCCGCGCCGGTCACCCACCAGCAGCTGTCCCAGGCCAACGTCTCCGACTGGGAGTTCCTCCAGTACCTGGCCGCCGAGAGCGGCGCGCACCTGCGCATCGACGACCGGGGCCTGCTCCAGTTCGTCCGGCCCGAACCCGCCGCGTCGGCGCCCGCGCCGTCCACCTCGGCCGTCCGCGACCCCATGGTCCTCGAGTACGGCCGCAATCTGCTGGCCCTGCGGGCCGTGCTGACGGGCGCCGACGGGGCGGGCAGCGTCGAGGTGCGCGGCTGGAACGTCACCACCAAGAAGCCGCTGGTCGCCCGGAAGCCCTCGGTGCGCAGCAGCACGGTGGCCCCGGGCCTGAGCCCCTCGGTGGTCGGCGGCGCGTTCGGCGCCTCGGCGCGCGTGACCGTGGCCGACACCCCGTACCGCACCCAGGCCGGGGCGAAGGCCGCGGCCGACGCGCTCGCCGCCTCGGTGAGTTCGGGCTTCGGGGAGATCGAGGCGGTCGCCGAGGGCAACCCCAGGCTGCGGGCCGGCCGGCCGGTCGCCCTGGGCAATGTCGGCGCTGCCTTCTCCGGCCGCTACACCGCGACCGCCGCCCGCCACGTCATCGAGCCCGGCGGCGGCTATCGCACGACCGTCCTGGTCAGCGCCGCGCCCGACCGCTCCCTCGCCGGGCTGGCCACCGGCGGGAACGCCCCGCACCGCGGGCCGCGGATGCCGGGCCTGGCCATCGGCGTGGTCACCGACATCCGGGAGACGGGCGGGGGCCAGCGCGGCTGGGTGCGGCTGACGTTCCCCTGGCTCGACGACACCTATGTCACCGACTGGGTCCGCACGGTGCAGTGGGGTGGCCGGGGCGGGGGCGGCGTGTTCAGCCCGGAGGTCAACGACGAGGTGCTGGTCGGGTTCGAACAGGGCCTCCTGGACTGCCCGTACGTCCTGGGCGGACTGTACAACGGCGTCGACCGGCCGTCCCCGCACGACGTACCCCTGGTCGATCCGACCAGCGGCAAGGTCAACCGCCGCTCCCTGGTGTCCCGTTCGGGCAACCGACTGGAGCTGCTCGACGCCCCCGCCGGTCCGTCCGGCGTCCGGCTGGCCACCGGCGACAAGCGCCTGGAGATCCGGCTCGACGAGCGGCGCGACCTGATCGAACTGACCGTCTCGGGGCCGGGCGGGGGCCGCGCCCTGAGCACCGTGACCCTCTCCCCGACCGGCATCACCCTCGACGCCGGGACGGGGGAGGTGAGGCTGAGCGGCGGCTCGGTGACCATCGACGGCGCGCGGGGCGTGACCGTCGACGGCGGCCCCCGGGCCACGGTCCGGGCCAGAACGGGAGCCGTGGACGTGAACGGGGCCTCGGTCTCCGTCCGGGGCAGAACGGACGTGTCCGTCGACGGCGGCCTCCTGGCGGTCCTCAAGGCCAAGCTGATCCGCCTCAACTGAGCGTGCCGGGCGCCGAGGTCCCGCCGCCCCCCGCCACCCCCTTCGAACGAGGAGAAGCCACCATGCCCCCCGCGGTCCGCACGGGCGATCCCACCGCCCACGGAGGTCTCATCGGCGGCCCGCCGCCCGGCCCCGCCCTGGTCACCGTCCCCACCGTACTGATCGCCGGAAAGCCGGCCGCCGTCACCGGGAGCCTGCACGCCTGTCCGCTCCACGCGCAGCTCGGCCCCGCCAATGTGATCCTGCCCGGGCCGGGCGCGGCGGCCACCGGCCAGGTGCTGATCGGCGGGCTGCCCGCCGCGCGCGGCCGGGACCTCACCACCTGTGGGGCGATGGTCCTGGGCGGCGCGCCCCACGTGCTGATCGGGGGGCCGCTGTGAGCGAGCGGTTCATCGGCCGCGGCTGGGGCTTCCCCCTGCGCGTCGGCCCCACCGGCGGCATCGGCATGGTCGAGCGCGACCGGGAGATCGAGGAGGCGATCCGGCTGGTGCTCGGCACCGCGCCCGGCGAGCGCCCGATGCGCCCCGAGTTCGGCTGCGGCATCCACGACTACGTGTTCGCGCCCGGCGACGGCGCCACCGCCGGGCGCATCGCCCACGAGGTCCGGGCCGCGCTCGAACGCTGGGAGCCGCGGATCGAGGTCACCGATGTGGTGATCGCGTTCGACGCGGTCGACGAGGGGACCCTCTACATCGATGTGCGCTACACCGTGCGCTCCACCAACGACGCGCGCAACCTCGTCTTCCCCTTCTACTCGATCCCGTCCGCCGAGGGCGCCGCGGCCGCGGGTGGCGCGGGCGTCGCGGGCGCCGCGGACGAAGGAGCGCGCTGATGGCCCTGCCCTCGCCCAACCTGGACGACCGCCGCTTCCAGCAGCTCGTCGACGAGGCCAAGAGATATGTGCAGCAGCGGGCCCCCGAGTGGACCGACCACAACGTCTCCGACCCGGGGGTCACGCTCATCGAGACCTTCGCCTACATGGTCGACCAGCTCCTCTACCGGCTGAACCGGGTGCCGGAGAAGAACTACGCGGCCTTTCTCGACCTGCTCGGCGTCCGGCTGTTCCCGCCCGCCGCGGCGACGGCGGAGGTCGACTTCCGGCTGTCGGCCCCGCAGCCGGAGACCGTGGTCCTGCGCGCCGGCACCGAGGTCGCCACCGCGCGCAGCGAGACGGAGGAGGCGGTGGTCTTCCGCACCACCGAGGACCTGCCGATCGTGCCGAGCGAGCTGATCCGGCTGGTGACCGCGTCCGTCGCGGGCGAGCAGACCGACCGCACGACACACCTCGCCGAGGGCCGTGACGTGCCGTGCTTCCAGGCCCGGCCCGAACCCGGTGACGCGATGCTGTTCGGCCTGCCCGCCGCCGTGCCCCGGTGCATCGTCGCCGTGCGCCTCGACAGCCGGGTGGAGGGCGTGGGCGTCGACCCGCGGCAGCCGCCCCTCGTCTGGGAGGCGTGGGACGGCGGGCGCTGGACCGGCTGCGAGACCGGCGCCGACACCACCGGCGGCCTCAACCGGCCGGGGGAGGTGACCGTGTACGTGCCGGCCGGGCACACCGCCTCGGTGGTCGCCGGCACCCGCGCCGGCTGGCTGCGCTGTCGGGTCACCGCGCCGGAGGAGGGGCAGCCGTTCTACTCCGAGTCGCCCACGATCCGCGAGGCCGAGGTGTTCACCGTCGGCGCCACCGCCACCGTCGAGCACGCCGAGGTCGTGTCCGATGTGCCGCTCGGCGTCTCCGAGGGCGTCCCGGGCCAGCGGTTCACCCTGAGCCGGCCGCCCCTGCTGCTGGACGGCGAGCCCCCGGTGGTCCAGGTGTCCACCGCGGAGGGCTGGGAGACCTGGACCGCCGTCGAGCACTTCGGCGGCTCCGCCCCGGACGACCGGCATGTGCTGATCGACGCCACCTCCGGGGAGTTCGCCTTCCCGCCCGCCGTACGGGAGCCGGACGGCACCCTGCGCACCTGCGGCGCGGTGCCCGCCAAGGGCGCCCGGCTGCGCGTCCCCCGCTACCGGACGGGCGGTGGCGCGGCCGGCAACGTCGCCCGCGGCGCGATCTCGGTGCTGCGCAGCTCCGTGCCGTACGTGGCCGAGGTGGTGAACCGCGAGGCGGCGCGCGGCGGAGTCGACGGCGAGAGCGTGGAGAACGCGAAACGGCGGGCGCCCCATCTGCTGCGCGTCCAGGAGCGGGCCGTCACGGCCGAGGACTACGAGATCATCGCCCGCGAGGCGGCCCCGTCGGTGCGGCGGGTCCGGTGTCTGCCGGCCGTGGCCGGCGAGGGCGGCGCCGTACGGGTTCTCGTCGTGCCGGACGCGGTCGCCGACGAGGGGGACCGGCTCCGGTTCGAGCAGCTGATCCCCCCGGAGCAGATGCTGACCGCGATCACCGCCCGGCTGGACGAGCGGCGGCTGGTCGGCACCCGGCTCGTGGTGGAACCCCCTGCCTACCAGGGCGTCACCGTCGTCGCGCGGCTCCTCGCGACGGCCGCGGACGGGGACCGGGTGCGCGAGGACGCGCTCGCCGCGCTGTTCCGCCACCTCAACCCGCTGCGCGGCGGGACCGACGGCACCGGCTGGGCGTTCGGCCGGCCCGTGCAGTACGGGGAGGTCTTCGCCGTGCTGCAGGGCGTGCCCGGGGTCGGCCTGGTGGAGGAGATCCGGCTGTTTCCCGCCGACCCGATCACCGGGCGGCGCGGCGCCCCGGTCGAACGGGTCGACGTCGCCCCCAACGCGCTGGTGTTCTCCTACCAGCACCATGTGGCCGTCGCCGCGGCCGGCCCCGACGGGCCCGGCGGCTTCGGGGGTTCCGGCGGACCCGGCGGCTTCGGCGGTTCCGCCGGCGCCTCGTGAGCAGGGCCGCCATCCCCGGGCTCGCCAGCCGCTACCCGCTCGGCGCGCTGCTGCCCGCCCTGTACGCGGACGACGACCTGGCGCAGCGGTTCACCGCCGGGCTCGACACGGTCCTGGCCCCCGTGCTGTCCACGCTGGACAACCTGCCCGCCTACCTCGACCCCGAGCTCACCCCGGCGGACTTCCTGCCCTGGCTGTCGTCCTGGGTGGGCATGGACCTCGACCCGGCGTGGCCGGACGAGCTGTGCCGGGCCGTCGTCGCGCGCGCGGTCGAGCTGCACCGGTGGCGCGGGACCCGCCGGGGGCTGGTCGAACGGCTGCGGCTGTGTCTGGGGGTGGAGGCCGAGGTCGTCGACGGCGGCGGCGCGACCTGGTCGACGACCGCCGACTCGGCACTGCCGCCGGCGCCCTCCGGTGAACTGCTGGTACGGGTCCGGCCGCTGGGAGCGGCGGACGTCGACGAGCGAGAGGTGCTCGCGGTGGTCAGGGAATGCTGCCCGGTCCATCTGGCCTGTCGGGTCGAGATCCTGACCGGCCCGCCCGCGCCCGGCGGGCAGGACGACGGGCGGGACGGCGGCCGGAACGACGGGCAGGGCGGAGAACGCCGGGACGAGGACCGGGGAGGGAGCGACGGTGGGGACCACGAAGGGGGCTGATGTCGTGCGAGCGTGCCCGTCATGCGGAGCGACCAACAGAGGGGACGACGACTTCTGCGGAAACTGCGGCGCGTATCTGGGCTGGTCCGAGCGGCCCGAGACGCCGGCGCCGGCCCCCGGGGGCGAGGCACCGCCCGTACCGCCGAACCCGGAACCGGCCGAGCCACCGCGTACGGAGCCGTCCCCACCGCCGCGTACGGAACCGGCCGAGCCACCGCGTACGGAGCCACCGCGTACGGGGCCGGCCGTCCCGCCGCGTACGGGATCGGCCGCGCCGCCACGGGACGCGGAGCCCGCCGGTCCGCCGCCGGGCCCCGAGCCGGCCGCACCTCGGAAGCCCGAGGCGGAACCCGTGGTCGCGGTCCGGCCCGCGAAGCCGGTCGCCCCCCGCCCCGTCGTACGGCCCCTCACCGCTCCCGTCGAGGCGGACGGCCCCCCGTGCCCGGTCTGCGGCACGCCCAACCAGCCGGGGCGGCGGTTCTGCCGGCGCTGCGCCGCGCCCCTTCGGGCGCCCGAACCGGTGGCGGCCCTGCCGTGGTGGCGCACGGTGTGGCCCTTCCGCCGCCGGGTGCGCGGCGGCTCGGGCCGCGCCCTGCGGCGGCTTCTGGTGTTCCTCGTGGTGGCGGGGCTGGTGCTCGCCGGCTTTCTGCTCCTGCCGGCGGGCCGCGCGGTCTACGAGGATGTGCGGGACAAGCTCGGCAAGGCTACGGAGATCGGCCCGGTCGCGGTCACGGCGAGCGCCCAGGCGCCAGGCCACCCCGCCACGGCGGCCACGGACGGGCTGACCAACCGCTACTGGGGCGCCCCCGCCCTCGGCGACTCGGTGACGTTCACCTTCGGCGCGCCGTTCCGCCTCGTGGACGTCGTCGTGCACATCGGCCCCTCGGCGGCGGCGCAGGAGTTCCGGCGGGAGCCCCGGCCCGTCCGCGCCGACCTCGTGGTGACGGCGGCGGACGGCACGGAGCGCACCAAGGCGTTGACGTTCAACGACAAGCCGGGCCCGCAGACCGTGCGGACGGCCTTCAGCGACGTCGTCGCGGTACGGCTCGTGGTGCGGGAGGCGGCCGGCATGGCGCCCGGGCACCCCATCGCCCTCGCCGAGGTGGAGTTCTTCAAGCGGAGCTGAACCCTCGCGGTGCGGCGCGGTCACGGATCAGCGGTGCGGCGGGGCCGCCGGGAGGGCGGCCCCGCTGTCGCTCACTGCACTCCGGAGAGGTCGACCGTCCAGGACGCGTCGCCCGCGGCCCGGGCCACGATCGGCTGCGGATCGTCCGGGTTGTCGGGGTCGAACTCCGAGACCAGCGTGTGGGTGACCACCGGGCTGGTCCAGGCGGGCAGGTCGGCGTTCCACGGGCCCGTCGCCCGCGCGACCTTCCAGCGGAAGCTGACCGTGTAGGTCTTCAGCCAGTAACCGGGGGTCATCCTCGCGGTCGTGGTGAAGCCCGGGTCGTCATTGAAGACGATGCTGTTCTGACCGTCGACGATGACCGAGTTCTGGTAGCGCGGCTTGTAGGGGCCGTCCTGGACCCAGTCACGCTGCGCGGCGTGCTCGCGAGCGCCCCTGGGGCCGGGGACGATCTGCACGTTCCGGTCGGTGACCTGCTGCCAGAAGTGGTAGTTCGAGGAGACCCGCTGCGGTGCGTTCGGCGGGTTCCGCAAGGTGGCGGCCTGGGTGAACCCGATGCTCTGGTCCGCGTTGAGCCGCTGGGTGGCCGGGCCGCTGTAGGCGGAGGTGAACTCCAGGGTCGGCCGGTCCATGTCGGGCGGCTCGCGCTTGCTCGACCTGGTGTTGCGGCGCTGCGGCGGAGGACTGTCGCCGCCCTTCAGCTCGGCGGCGCTCCGATCCCGCTTGGCCGGCATCCGCTGGACCGCGCCCTCGACCGCGCCCGACGCCTCGACCGCGCCGGATGCCTCGGCCGCGGCCTGCCCGCCGTCCCGCGCCACCGGCTCGCGCGCCGCCGTGTCGAGCGGTGCCGCCAGGGCGCGGGTGGCGTTGGCCTCCGCCGCGCGCTCGAAGCGGTCGGACGGGTCGGAGACCCTGAGCCCGTCGCCCCGGTCGGTCCCCGCGACGGGGCCCTGCCGCTGCTGGATGACATGGGTCAGCTCATGGGCCAGGGTGTGCCGGTCGGCCCCGCCGTCCCCGATGACGACATGGTGACCCGAGGTGTACGCCCGCGCCCCGACCTCGGCCGCGGAGGCCCGGGCCGCGCTGTCGGTGTGCAGCCGCACATCGGAGAAGTCCGCGCCCAGGCGCGCCTCCATCTCCGTGCGCACCCCCTCGTTCAGCGGACGCCCGGGGGAGCGCAGCACGTCGTGCACCGACGAGCGCTGGACGTCGCCCACCGCGGAGCGCTGGACCGGGGGCCGCCCGGCCCGGCCCCCCGCACAGCCCGCGCCGTGCCGGTGCCGCTCCTCCCGGACCATGCGGGACACGGCGGCGTTGCCCACCGTGCGCTGCAGGGCCGGCATTGCCGAGGGCGGTGGCGCGCCCGCGCCGGGGCGCGGCGGGCGACGCGCGGCCGAGGGCGCGGCCCGGGCGGCCGCGCCTGAACGTTCGGTCGTTCCGTCCTTCTCCCGGGCGTGCACGGTCCACCGGTCCCTTCCGCCGTCGCTCGGGGCACCCGGCGGCGAGGAGCGCTCTCCTGACGGTGCCGCGCGGCCCCGTGGGCTCACGAGCCCCGACCCTAGCGCCGGGCCCCGGCGACCGTCAGGGGCCGGGAGGGCAGGGCTCGTTGCCCGACGGGGCCGCGCGGACCGCCCGGTCGGTCCGGCCCGCCGCGACGCCCGGCCCGCCGCGAGACCCGGCGCGCCGCCCGTCCGCTCAGGGCTCCACCACGATCTTGCGGCCCGTGCCCGCCGCGAACCGGTCGAGGGCCAGGGGGTAGTCCTCCAGCGGCAGCCGGTCGCTGATGAAGAGGGCCGGGTCGAGGATGCCGGCGGCGAAGAGCCCGGCCGCCCGCTCGTAGCTGTGCAGGACGGCCATCGAGCCCAGGATCGTGATCTCCTGGTTGTAGATCCGGTACGGCTCGATGACCGCGGTCGTCCCCTGGTCGGCCACCCCGAACTGGAGGAACGTGCCGCCCTTGGCCACCCGGCCGAGGCCGTCCTGGATGGCCGCGGCGTCGCCGGTCGCGTCGATCACGTACTCCCAGCCCCGCGGCCGGTCGAGGTCGTCCGCGTACGCCGCCGCGCCCGACACGCCCAGCGCGCGGGCGGCCGCGAGGCGTTCGGGGTTGGTGTCGAGCACGTCGACGCGGGCCGCCCCGGTCCGTTTGGCCAGCTCCAGCATCATCAGGCCCATGGTGCCCGACCCGTAGATGAGGACGTCGGCGCCGAGGGTGCCGGCGCTCAGGACGTCGTAGCCGCGCACGGCGCAGGACAGCGGCTCGATGAGCACGGCGTCGCGCACGTCGACGTGGTCGGGGAGCCTGACGCAGTTCGCCACCGGCGCGACGGCGTACTCGGCGGCGCCGCCCGGGGCCGTGACCCCGATCGCCCCCCACCGGTCGCACAGATTGCCGCGTCCGGCCCGGCAGTAGCGGCACTCGTGGCAGTACAGGGAGGGGTCCACCGCCACCCTGTCGCCCACGGACAGTTCGGTGACCGCCCGGCCGACGCCCACGACCTCGCCCGCGAACTCGTGCCCCGGTACGACGGGCAGCGCGGGCGCGAACTCGCCCCGGAGAATGTGCAGATCCGTGCCGCACAGCCCGCAGGCCGCCACGTCCACGACCACGTCGCGGGGCCCGGGCACCGGGTCGGGCACGGTGGTGACGGTGACCTCGCCGGGCGCCTCGATGAGCGCAGCCCTCATTTCACGGCTCCAAGGGAAAGGCCCTGGACGAGCTTGTCCTGGGCGGCGAAGCCGGCGGCGAGCACCGGCAGGGATACGATCACCGACGCGGCACACATCTGGGCGAGGAACAGGCCCTGGCTGGTGACGAACTCGGTGAGCAGGACGGGGGCCGTCCGGGCGGTGACGCCGGTGAGGACGCGGGCGAACAGCATCTCGTTCCAGCTGAGGATGGCGCAGATCAGCGCGGTGGCGGCGATGCCGGGTCCGGCGACCGGGGCGACGATCCGGAGCAGGACGGTGGGCAGCCGGGCCCCGTCGACCCGGGCCGCCTCGACGAGGGAGACCGGGATGTCGGCGAGGAAGGACTGGAGCATCCACACGGCGATCGGCAGGTTCATCGACGCGTAGAGGACGACGAGGAGCCAGATGTTGTCCAGCAGGCCGGCGTCCTTGGCGAACAGGTACACCGGCAGCAGGCCCGCCACCATGGGCAGCATCTTCGTGGACAGGAAGAAGAACATCGCGTCCCGCCACCGGCGCACCGGCCGCAGGGACAGCGCGTACGCCGCCGGCAGGGCCAGGGCGAGCACGAGCAGCGTGGACAGGACGCTCGCCGTCGTGGAGTTGATGAGCGCGGGCCACGGGTCGGCGCCGCCCTCGGCGTCGAAGAAGGCGCGATAGCCGTCGAGGGTGAGGCCGGCGGCCACGGACGGCGGGTTGGTGGCCGCGTCGGCCTCGGAGTGCAGCGAGGTGAGCACCATCCAGCCGACGGGCAGGAAGAAGGCGATGCCGAGCAGCCAGGCGAGCAGCCCGAGGGCGGCCGAACGGCGGCGCGCGCGGGGACCGGTGCGGGTCACGCGCGGCTCACCTCCGCGCGGAACAGGGACGAGACCACCCGCAGTGCGAAGGTCGCGATCAGGATCGTGCCGATCACCACGAGCACCCCGGCGGCGGAGGCGAGCCCGTACTCATGGGCCTGGTAGAAGGTCTGGTGAATGGTGTACGGCAGATTGGCGGTGCCGAGCCCGCCGGAGGTGAGCGTGAACACGGCGTCGAAGTGCTGCACGATGTGGATCGAGCCGAGCAGCACGCCCAGTTCGAGGTAGCGCCGCAGGTGCGGCAGGGTGAGGTGGCGGAACGCCTGCCAGGCGGTGGCGCCGTCGAGCCGCGCCGCCTCCATCGCCTCGGCGGACCGGCTGCGCAGCCCGGCGAGCAGGATCAGCATCATGAACGGCGTCCACTGCCACACCAGGGCCGCCTCCACCGCGAGCAGCGGGGTGTCCGTGAGCCACTCGGGCTGGGCGGGGGAGCGGTCCCCGAGGAGTCCCGCGAGCCATGCCCAGGCGCCGTTGAGCAGCCCGTACTCCGGGTTGTAGAGGGCGTGCTTCCACAGCAGCGCGGCCGAGACGGGGACCAGCAGGAACGGCGTGACGAGCAGGGTCTGTACGAGGCCCCGGCCGCGGAACGTACGGTTCAGGAGCAGGGCGAGCAGCAGCCCGAGGACCACGGAGAGGGCCACGACGGTGGCGGTCAGCACCACGGTGGTGAGGACGGAGTCCCGCAGCGCGGCGTCACCGGCGACGGCGGCGTAGTTGTCGAACCCGGTGAAGCGGCGAGTGTCGGGGGAGAGCGAGTTCCAGTCGAAGAACGAGATGACCAGCGTCGCCACGAAGGGCAGTTGGGTCACCGCGATCAGGAAGACCAGGGCGGGCAGCAGGGGAGCGCGCCTCGCCCAGGCGCGCGCTCGGCCCTTCGGCACCCGTGCGCCACGCGGCAGCGGCGCCCGCTGCCGCGCGGGGGCGCTCGGGGAGCGGAGGGTCATCGGTACTCCTTCGCGACCTTCTCCGCCAGCTCCTGCGCCGTGCGCAGGGCGGCGTCGACCGACTGCCGGCCCGCGATGGCGGCGCTGATCTCCTGCGAGACCTTGGTGCCGAGGTCGGCGAACTCGGGGATGCCGACGAACTGGATGCCGGGCGCGGGCCGCGGCTGGACGCCCGGGTCGTCGGGCCGGGCCGAGCGGATCGCGTCGAGCGTCACCCGCGAGAAGGCGGCGGTCGCCTCGGCGTACCGCGGATCGGCGTAGGTGGAGGCGCGTTTGCCGGCGGGCACGTCGGCCCAGCCGATCGCGGTGCCGACGAGCTCCTCGTACGCCGTGCCGGAGGCCCAGGAGATGAACCGCCACGCCGTGTCGGCCTTCCGGGACGCCTTCTGAATGCCCCACGCCCAGGTGTAGAGCCAGCCGGAGCTCCGGGTGCGCTCGACCGGGGCCGGGACGTAGCCGATCCTCCCCTTCACCGGAGAGCCGCTCGCCTCCAGCGAGCCCGCCGCGGCGGTGGCGTCGTACCACATCGCGGTCCTGCCCTGGGTGAGGTTGTTGAGGCACTCGGCGTAGCCGGCCTGCGGGGCGCCGGCCTCGCCGTGCTCGCGCACCAGGTCGACATAGAACCGTGTCGCCTCCGTGAACTCGGGGGAGGTCAGCGCCGCCCGCCAGTCCTCGGTGAACCAGGTGCCGCCCATGGTGTTGACGACGGTGGTGAGCGGGGCCGTCATCTCGCCCCAGCCGGGCAGCCCGCGCAGACAGATGCCCCGCATGCCGGGGCGCGCGCCGTCGGCCTTCGCGGCGAGGTCGGCGACCTGGCGCCAGGTCGGCCGGGCGGGCATCGTCAGGCCCTTCTCGGCGAAGACGTCCTTGCGGTACATCAGGAACGACGACTCGCCGTAGAAGGGCGCGGCGTAGAGCCTGCCGTCGGCGGCGGTCAGCGATCTGCGCAGCGGTTCCAGGATGTCGTCGCGCGCGAACCCCTTGTCCCCGGCGGCCAGCGCGTCCAGGGGGTGCAGCCAGCCGTTCCGGGCGTAGCTGGGGACCTCGTAGTTGCTGACGGTGGCGATGTCGTACTGGCCGGCCTGGTGCGCGAAGTCCTGGGCGATCCGCTCGCGTACGTCGTTCTCTGGGAGGACCGTGAAGTTGACCCTGATCCCGGTCTCCTTGGTGAAGTGCTCCGCCGTGAGCTTCCGTAACGTGATCATCTGCGGGTTGTTCACCATGAGGACGTTCAGGGCGTCACCGGACGTCCCGCCGGCCCCCCGGCACCCGGCCACCACCATCAGGAGCGCGGCCACGAGCGCGCCGGCCCGCAGGCCGATGGCACCTCGTCCGAGGCGAGCAGGCATGACGTCTCCCAGGAGGGGCGGAACGGGTGAGGGCCGGGCGGGGGA
>NZ_JBPQTV010000168.1:0-13684 GCF_051386515.1 Streptomyces sp. URMC 123
TCCGCGTGCCGTCCGCATGACCGTTCGGGTGGCCGTTCGGATGGCCGTCCGCCCGGCGGTCGCCGGTGAGCGCGCGCCCCACCGCCCCGGCCCCGCGCCGGAGGCGCCCCTGCACGGCCCGGTCATCGACTGGTTCGGCACCCATGCCCGCGATCTGCCCTGGCGGCGGCGCTCCGCGGGCCCCTGGGGCGTGATGGTCAGCGAGTTCATGTTGCAACAGACGCCGGTCAGCCGCGTGCTGCCGGTCTACGAGCAGTGGCTGGCCCGGTGGCCACGGCCCGCCGATCTCGCGGCCGAGCCGCCGGGCGAGGCGGTGCGGGCCTGGGGGCGGCTGGGCTATCCGCGCCGGGCGCTGCGGCTGCACGCCGCCGCGACGGCCATCGCCGAGCGGCACGGCGGCACCGTCCCGGACGACCACGACGCGTTGCTCGCCCTGCCGGGCGTCGGGGAGTACACCGCGGCGGCCGTGGCCTCGTTCGCGTACGGGCGGCGCCACGCCGTCCTGGACACCAACGTCCGCCGGGTGCTCGCCCGCGCGGTCACCGGCGTCGAGTACCCGCCGACGGCGACGACCGCCGCCGAGCGCCGGCTGGCCCGGGCGCTGCTGCCCGAGGACGAGCCGACCGCCGCCCGCTGGGCCGCCGCCAGCATGGAGCTGGGCGCGCTGGTGTGCACCGCGCGGAAGCCGGAGTGCCACCGGTGCCCGATCTCCGCCTCCTGCGCCTGGCGGCTGGCCGGTTCGCCGGCCCACGACGGGCCGCCGCGGCGCGGTCAGACGTACGCGGGCACGGACCGGCAGGTGCGCGGCAAGCTGCTCGCCGTACTGCGGGCGGCCACCGAACCGGTGCCGCAGGAGGCGCTGGACGCGGTGTGGGACGAGCCCGTGCAGCGCGCCCGCGCCCTGGACGGGCTCGTCGCGGACGGACTGGTGGAGCCGCTGGCCGACGGCCTCTACCGGCTCCCCCACGGCTGACACCACCAGCGCGTCAGGGCCCCGCCACGCTGCGTCGACGTCCCGGGCCCGTTCAAACACTCCGGCCACCGCTGTTACACAACCGACGGGTAGCCGTGCGCACTCCGAGGGGCGGAGCGCACGGCTCCGTTACAGCCCCTGCCTAGCGTTCTCTGTGTGCCGGAGAGACCGGCGCACACGGGGCAGGAACAGTGGAACGGAGGCGGTCGAGGATGGCGGGCAACGAGGTACTCGGTTTTGAAGAGTACGTGCGGACTCGGCAGGAGGCCCTGCTGCGCAGCGCCCGACGGCTCGTGCCCGACCCGGTCGACGCCCAGGACCTGCTCCAGACCGCGCTCGCCCGCACCTACGGCCGCTGGGACGGCATAGCCGACAAGTCCCTCGCGGACGCCTACCTCCGCCGGGTCATGATCAACACCCGTACGGAGTGGTGGCGCTCGCGCAAGCTGGAAGAGGTGCCGACCGAGCAGCTGCCCGACGCCAGCGTCGACGACGGCTCCGAGCAGCGCGCCGACCGCGCCCTGCTGATGGACGTCCTGAAGGTGCTCGCCCCCAAGCAGCGCAGCGTAGTCGTGCTGCGACACTGGGAGCAGATGAGCACCGAGGAGACGGCGGCGGCGCTCGGGATGTCGACGGGCACGGTCAAGAGCACGCTGCACCGGGCGCTGGCCCGGCTGCGCCAGGAGTTGGAGAGCCGCGAGCTGGACGCCCAGGCGCTGGCACGCACGGATCGGGGGCGGGAGCGGTGCGCGGCCTGACCAGGGCTGATATCACCAAGAACACCGGCATCACCACACGCACCAGGAGATCCAGGAGTACCGGCGGTACCCGGGACTCCGGAAGGACCGGGACCCCGGGCGGGACGGGATCACGTCTTGCCCGCACCGGAACGGCGGCCGCGCTCGCGGCCGCCTTCGGCCTGTTTCTCGCCGGGTGCGGCGCCGGCGCCGAGGGGGTACGGGACGAGGGCGCGGCGCGTGCCGACGCCGCGTCGCAGACCGCGAGCCCGTCCTCGGCGGCCTCCGCGTCCCCCGCGCCCAAGGTCGACGCCGTGGCGATCCTCAAGAAGGACCCCAAGATCAGTGCGGAGGTCCGCAAGGACCTCAAGCCGTGCGCGGGCAGCGAGTACCCGGTGGACGTCTCCTACGGCAACCTCACCGGCGGCACCGCCCCCGATATCGTGATCAATGTCCTGACGTGCGGCGACGCGGTCGGGGTGGGCTCGTATGTGTACCGTCGCACCGAGGACCGGTACGAAAA
Source organism: Streptomyces sp. URMC 123 (assembly GCF_051386515.1). NCBI lineage: Bacteria > Bacillati > Actinomycetota > Actinomycetes > Kitasatosporales > Streptomycetaceae > Streptomyces > Streptomyces sp. URMC 123. Next base: position 2,234 of record NZ_JBPQTV010000168.1, read on the forward strand.
CGTGTTCGCCGACGAGCAGCCGCCCGTCTACGCCGAGATCATCCGCGGTGATCTGGAGCTCACCAAGCAGGTCTACGGCCCCGGCGATGCGATCTGCTGCCCGACGGGCGAGGATGTGATCACGTACCGCTGGTCCGCCGGCAGGTTCAGCGAGCAGACACGGAAGCACAGCGACTTCAGCAAGTCCGCGAACGGCAAGAAGCCGACCGCGGCACCGGAGGGTTGAGAGCAGCGCCATGGCCGACACCCATGTGCTCTTCGTCGAGGACGACGACGTCATCCGCGAGGCCACCCAGCTCGCCCTGGAGCGGGACGGCTTCGCCGTCACCGCGGTGGCCGACGGGCTGACCGGCCTGGAGCGGTTCCGCGCCGACCGGCCGGACATCGCCCTGCTCGACGTGATGGTGCCGGGCCTGGACGGCGTCAGCCTCTGCCGGCGCATCCGGGACGAGTCCACCGTGCCGGTGATCATGCTCTCGGCGCGCGCCGACTCCATCGACGTCGTGCTCGGCCTGGAGGCCGGCGCCGACGACTACGTCACCAAGCCGTTCGACGGCGCGGTGCTCGTGGCGCGCATCCGCGCCGTGCTGCGCCGCTTCGGCCACGCCAGCGGCGCGAACGGCCCGTCCGGCGCCGTCGAGGACGAGCGGCCCGTCGGCGGCCTGCTGACCTTCGGCGACCTGGAGGTCGACACCGACGGCATGGAGGTCCGCAAGGGCGGCGCGCCCGTCGCGCTGACCCCCACCGAGATGCGGCTGCTGCTGGAGTTCTCCGCCGCGCCCAACACCGTGCTCTCCCGCGACCGGCTGCTGGAGCGCGTCTGGGACTACGGCTGGGGCGGCGACACCCGCGTCGTCGACGTCCATGTCCAGCGGCTCCGCGGCAAGATCGGCCAAGACCGGATCGAGACGGTCCGGGGCTTCGGTTACAAGCTGAGAGGCTGACCGGCCCGGTGCGGAAACTAGCGCTCCGGACCGGGCTGCGGTGGAAGCTCAGCGCGGCGATCGCCGCCGTGGGCGCCCTCGTCGCGATCGTCCTCAGCATCGTCGTGCACAACGCGGCGCGCGCCTCCATGCTCGACGACAGCCGTGACGTCCAGGACGAGCGGGTCCGGTTCGCCCAGCGCATCTACGAGTCGACCGGCCGGCCGCCGCTCAACTCCAAGATCGACGACCCCAAGCTGCCCAAGCCGCTCCGGGACGCCGCGCTCGCCGGGCGGCGCGCCACCTACCTCCAGGACAACGGCACGGACGTGCCCGACGTCTGGGCCGCGGTGCCGCTGCCCGGCGGCAAGGTGCTCTCCATTCACGAGCGCTTCGAGAAGCGCTTCGACGTCCTGGAGGACCTCGACCAGGCCCTGATCATCGGCTCGGCCTCCGTCGTGGTGGGCGGCTGCGCGCTCGGCGTCCTCATCGGCGGCCACCTCTCCAAGCGGCTGCGGAAGGCCGCCGTCGCGGCCGGGAAGATCACCGAGGGCGATACGGGGGTGCGCGTCCGCGACGAGATCGGCGGCCGCGTGCGCGACGAGACCGACGACCTCGCGCGGGCCGTCGACGCCATGGCCGACGCGCTCCAGCAGCGGCTGGAGGCGGAGCGGCGGGTCACCGCGGACATCGCCCACGAGCTGCGTACGCCCGTGACCGGGCTGCTCACGGCGGCCGAGCTGCTGCCGCCCGGCCGCCCCACGGAACTGGTGCGCAACCGCGCCCAGGCCATGCGCACGCTCGTCGAGGACGTGCTGGAGGTCGCCCGGCTCGACAGCGCGACCGAGCGGGCGGAGCTCCAGGAAGTGGCCCTCGGCGAGTTCGTGACGCGGCGGGTACGGGCGCTGGACCCGGACGTGCGGATCGCCGTGCTCCGGGACGCGCACGTCAACACCGATCCGCGGCGGCTGGAGCGCATCCTCGGGAACCTGCTGGCCAACGCGGCCAAGCACGGGGCCGCGCCGATCGAGGTCACCGTCGAGGGCCGGGTGCTGCGGGTCCGCGACCACGGGCCCGGCTTCCCCGCGGCCCTGCTGCACGACGGGCCCAGCCGCTTCCGCACGGGCAGCAGCGACCGGGCCGGTCACGGGCACGGGCTGGGGCTGACCATCGCGTCGGGGCAGGCCCGGGTGCTCGGGGCGCGGCTGACGTTCCGCAACGCGCCGCCGGACCGGGCGGTGCCCGGGGCGCCCGGAGAACCCGGGGCGCCCGGCCCGGGCGGGCCGGGCAGGCCCGGCGGGGAGCCCGGCCCGGCCGCGGAGCCGGCGAACGGCGGGGCGGTCGCCGTGCTGTGGCTGCCGGAGACGGCTCCGACGGATACGGGCAGCATCCCGATCATCAAGCTGCCGGAGTAGCCGCCGGGCCGGCTCGTCGGGGCAGGCCGCTCAGATGCCCCAGTCCTGGCTCATGTCCAGATCGCCCTCACGGCGCTGGGTGAAGGAGAACCAGTTGCCGGAGTCGTCACGGAAGATCGCCTCGATGCCGTACGGGCGCTCCTGCGGCTCCTGGAGGAATTCCACGCCGCGGGCCTTGAGCGCCTTGCAGTCGGCGTGGATGTCGTCGGTGGCCAGCGCGCCGGCGCCCAGGACGCCCTTGGAGATCAGCTTCTTCATCGCCTCGGCGGACTCGGGGTCCAGTCCGGGCGGGCCGGGCACCATCAGGGTCAGCTCGACGTCGGGCTGGTCCTTGGCCCCCACGGTCAGCCAGCGCATGCCGCCCTCGCCGCCCATGGTGATGTCCGTGCGGACTTCGAGGCCGAGCTTCTCGGTGTAGAACTCCCTGGCCCGGTCCTGGTCGAGAACCCAGACGGTGGTGATCGCGAGACCCTTGATCATCGTCTTCTCCTGCGGGGTGCGACGTTGTGTCCCCGCCACGGTATGCAGGGGGCGTCGCCCCCTGCTTCTCGAAAGTTGCTCTCCCGTACGGATGCGGCCTTCCGCGACCGGTGTTCCGCGATGAGGGGCTGTTCCGCGGGGGTGCGGTTTCCCGCAGGGCGCGAGATGCGGAAGCCCCCACCGGGCCGAACGGCAATCCGCATACCGCTGTTGAGCTGCGATTTCTAGCGTGGAGGGCGGTCGGGGCGCCTGCTCCGGCCGGCCGACCGCCGGACCGACCGCCAGCTTGGAGACCCAGATGCACCTCACGTCCATGGCTCTGCCGCAGGAACCCGCCGGCGGCATCGCCGGCTGGGCCGCCGGCCTCGTCGACACGCTGGGCGGTCCCGGTGCCGGCCTGGCCATCGCGCTGGAGAACCTCTTCCCGCCGCTGCCGAGCGAGGTGATCCTGCCGCTGACCGGGTTCGCCGCCGGGCAGGGAGTGCTCAGCCTGGTTTCGGCGCTGTTCTGGACCACGCTCGGCTCGGTCGTGGGAGCGGTGGTCCTCTACTGGATCGGCATGCTCTTCGGCCGGGAGCGCATGCACGCGATCTGGGCGAAGCTGCCGCTGGTGAAGGCGTCCGACCTGGCTCGCACGGAGCAGTGGTTCGCACGTCACGGCACCAAGGCGGTCTTCCTCGGCCGCATGGTGCCGATATTCCGCAGCCTCGTCTCCGTCCCGGCCGGGGTGGAGCGCATGCCCCTGCCCGTGTTCATCATGCTGACCACGCTCGGCAGCCTGATATGGAACTCCGTCCTGGTGCTGGCCGGTTACTGGCTGGGCGACCAGTGGGAGGTCGTGGAAACCTACGTCGGGATCGTCTCCAAGGTGGTGCTGGCCCTGGTGGTCCTCGCCCTCGCGGTTTACGTGGCCATACGGCTGCGCGGCCGCGACCGGGCCCGGCACCGCCGCGCTTCATGACGTGCCACCGGCACGCTCGTGGCGGGGCCCCGTCCGGCGACGCACAGTCTGAGCGATCTTGCTCCGGCTGTGGGGCGCCACTAGGCTCGGCCCTCGTGCAGGGGGACTCCGCGGGCGCCGCCACCCATCACCTTCCGGGCGCCCCCGATCGGGACGGCCCCGGCGAGAGCGATGCCGGAACGATCCGACCGGCCCCGCCATTCACACCGTACCCGCCGGCCCCACCGTCTCTGCCGGCGTCCTGGCCGCGTCGGAGCACCGGTACGTTCCTCGGCTGTGTCACGGCCCTGCTCGGCCTCCTCCACTTCCTCGCCGTCGGCACCGCCGTCGGCCCCTTTCTGCTCTGGCCGCCCACCCGGAGCAGCGCCCTGGGCATCCTCATGGCCGGGGCCCGCCGGCTGTCGACCCTGGAGCGGGCCCGCCGGGCCGTCTTCTTCGGCGACCGCTTCCCCGAGCACTACAAGGCGTCCGACCGGAAAGTCCTGCGCTATCTGGCGGTCCGCGGCTGCACGGGGCTGCTGTGCGGCATCGTGATCGGGCTGCTGGGCTTCGGTCTCGTCCTGGCAAGCCTGCTCGGGTGGGCGATGGCCCGGGGAACGCTCCGCTGGGAGGAGCTGCCGACGCAGGTGCTCCTCGGCAGTGTGCTGCTCTTCCTCGACGTTCAGGGGCTCCACTCACTCGCCACCCTGGACGCGCGCATCGCCCGCGAGTGTTTCGGCCCCTCCGAACAGGAACTGCTGCGGCGACGCGTCGAGGAACTGGCCACCAGCCGGGCAGCGGTCGTGCAGGCGGTGGACGCGGAACGCCGACGCATCGAGCGGGACCTCCACGACGGAATCCAGCAGCGCCTGGTGGCGCTGGGCATGCTGCTCGGCCGGGCCCGCAGGGGATGCGGCCTTGAGCAGGCGGACGCCCTGCTGCGCCAGGCGCACCAGGAGTCCCAGGACCTCCTCGCGGAACTGCGCGAAGTGACCTGGCGGGTCTATCCCTCGGCGCTGGACAGCCTGGGGCTCGAAGAGGCGCTGAGCGGAGTGTCCGAACGGTGCGCCATTCCCGTCCGTACCGAGTTCGACGTCGGCGCGCCCCTGCCGCAACCGGTGGAGACCGCCGCGTACTTCGTGGTGTCGGAGTCCGTGACCAACGCGGCCAAGCACTCCGGCGCCACGACCGTCTCCGTGCGGGTGGCGCTCCGCGGCGGGGCGCTCACGGTGCGGGTGCGGGACAACGGCACGGGCGGCGCCGACCCCGCAGGCAGCGGGCTGAGCGGACTGCGCAGCCGAGTGGCCGCGCTCGATGGCGTCCTGCGCGTCGACAGCCCCCCAGGGGGACCCACCACCATTGCCGCGGAGCTGCCATGCGCCTGATGATCGCCGAGGACTCGACCCTGCTGCGGGAGGGTCTGGTCCGGCTCCTCGTCGAGGAGGGTCACGAGGTTCTGGGCGCGTACGGCGACGCCGGCCCGCTGCTGGCGGAAATGGCCCGGCGCCGGCCCGACGTCGTCGTCCTCGACATCCGGATGCCTCCGACGCACACCGATGAGGGGCTGCGTGCGGCGCTGGAGATCCGCGAGCGATGGCCGGAGGTCGGCGTCCTGGTGCTGTCCCAGCACATCGAGCGCAACTACGCGGCGCAACTGCTGGCCTCCAACGCGGAGCGTGTGGGATACCTCCTCAAGGACCGCGTCGCCCAGGTCGAGGAGTTCCTGGACGCGCTGGAGCGCGTCCAGGCCGGCGGCGCCGCCCTCGACCCCGAGGTGGTGCGGCAACTGGTCGTCCGCACGACCCACGGAGACCCGCTGACGCGCCTCACGCCCCGCGAACGCAGCGTCCTGGAGACCCTGGCCCAAGGGCACACGAACACGGCCATCGCGCAGAAGCTGCACGTCTCGCTGAGCGCGGTGGAGAAGCACCTCAACACGATCTTCGACAAGCTGGAGCTGACGCACACCACGGGTTACAGCCGACGGATTCTGGCGGTCCTGAGGTACCTGGAGTCGTAGGCCGCCGACCGCCGACCGCTAGGCGAGGTCGCCTTCCTTCACGGCGGTGAGGAACGCGCCCCACTCATCCGCGGGGAAGGCCAGCACGGGCCCGCTGCGGTCCTTCGAGTCCCGCACCGGGACGACCCCGGTGAGGCCGAGCCCCACCTCCACGCACTCCCCGCCGTTCATGTTGCTGTAGCTCGACGTGCGCCACCGCGCGGTCTCTATGTCGCTGGGCATGATGCGTATCCCTCCATGATCTCGGTGATGAACTCCGCGGATTGCTTCGGTGAGCATGCGTACGCCCGCAGCGCGTCGTAGACGCCACGGCGCCACTCCACCTCTTGCGCTGTTTCGTAGAGGCGTCCGGTGTCCCTTCCTTCTTCGTACACCATGCACGTCCCGTCCGATAGCCGCAGCAAGGACAGCGGCCCTTCCATCAGGGCGTGCCCCCCGTGGCTGAACGGCAGGACTTGCACCTTGGTGGTGCGCGTGTCCGTCAGTGGGACCAGCGCCTCCAGTTGCTCGCGCATCACTTCCGGCTCGCCGACAGGACGCCGGAGCACCGCTTCGTCGAGGATGACCCACAGGTGGGGGCGGTCGGCGGACAGCAGCCGCTCCTTCCTCGCCATCCGAGCGGCCATCCGATCAGCGATCACCTCCGGTGTCCCATCGGGGGCGTAGGCGAAGAACGCTCGCGCGTACGCCTCGGTCTGGAGCAGCCCGGGGATCACGTGCGTGGCGTAGTGCTCGATGACGACGGCCTGCGCCTCGAAGTCCATGTACCGCCGGTACTGATCGGGATGCACTTCGCGTCGGGCGAGCTGGAACAGCCGGACGAAGTGGCCGTCCGTGCCGAATGCCGCGTCGAGCATCGCCGACAGGTCGGGCGGGATCATCCGCTCCGCCTTCTCGATGCTGGCCAGGTGCTGCTTGCTGTAGCCGACGATGTCGCCAAGTCCCGCCAGGGACATCCCCGCCCCGTTGCGCAAGCGGCGCATCTCCGCTCCGTAGTAGTGACGGGCCGATCGGTCCGGGGTCAGTTCGCATGGTCGTGCGCCCATGGCGCGGCCACCCCCTGAGGTCAGTCGGTGTTGAGCCCTCCCGGGAGAAGCTAGGCCAACACGGGGTGAGGAGGAGCGCACATCCCGTAGTTACCCGCTCGAACGGGGTGCGCAACAAACGTTCGAGGGACGCGGCTAGTGCTCGCGGCTCGGGAAGCCGCCGGTCCAGAGCAGCGCGTAGCAGCCCGGTATGAGCGCGGCGCGGGGGGGGGGGGGGGGGGGGGGGGGGGGGGGGGGGGGGGGGGGGGGGCCGCGCCCGACGTGGCGGGCGCGGTACTCGCTGGGGGTCAGGCCCGTCCGCTTCTTGAAGCTGGTGGAGAACGTGCCGAGGCTCGTGAAGCCGACGAGGCCGCAGATCTCGGTGACCGAGAGGTTCACCGTACGGAGCAGTTCCTCGGCGCGCTCGATGCGCCGACGGCTCAGATACTGGCCGGGCGTCTGCCCGTAGACCGCTTTGAAGGCCCGTACGAAGTGATAGCGCGAATAACCGGCATGGGCCGCCACCGCGTCCAGGTCGAGCGGCTCGGCCCAGTCGCGGTCCATGGCGTCCTTCGCGCGGCGCAACTGCCGTAGGTGGGCGAGGTGCGCGTGGCCCGGAGGACCGGTCGGATAGGTCACGTATCGATGCTGGCACGGCCCACTGACAACGGGCGCCGACAGCGATCACCGACAGCGGCGCCCCGCGCCGGCGAACCGGCGCGGGGCGGCCAAGAAGCTGCCCCCGCTACCCCGCGTCCGCCGGGCCGGACTCGCGCCCGGCGCCCGCCTCGGGCGCGGGCCCGGCCCCCCGCAGCGGCACCTCCTTGACGAACCACGCGGCCGCGAAGCCGGCCAGCGCGACCGCGGCCCCCACGAGGAACACCGTGTGCGTACCGCCGGCGACCGCGTGCTGGTACGCCTCCCGCACCGCGTCCGGCAGCTTCGCCAGGCTCGCGGCGTCGAGCTGGGCCGCGCCCTCCGAGAAGCCCTCCGCCCCCGCCCCGGAGGCCGAAGCCGCACCGCCCGCGCGCTCGGTCATGACCTCCTGCACCCGGTGGGTGAAGAGCGCGCCCATGATCGCGACACCGAAGGAGCCGCCGATCGTACGGAAGAGCGTGGCCGTCGAGGAGGCGACGCCCATGTCCTTCATCTCGACGCTGTTCTGCGCGATCAGCATCGTGGTCTGCATCAGGAAGCCCAGGCCGGCGCCGAAGACGGTCATGTAGACGCCGGAGGCCCAGCGCGAGGTGCCGGTGTCCATCTGGGCGAGCAGGAACATCCCGACGACCATGAGCGCGCCACCGACGATCGGGAACATCCGGTACTTGCCGGTCCGGGTGGTGACGCGGCCGGCGACCAGCGAGATCACGAGCATGCCGAGCAGCATCGGCAGGAGCAGCAGCCCCGAGTTGGTGGCGGAGGCGCCCTGCACGGCCTGCTGGTAGAGCGGCAGGAACATCACGGCGCCGAACATCGTGAAGCCGACGAGGAACCCGATCACGGTGGCCAGGGAGAAGTTGGCGTCGCGGAAGATGCCCAGCGGCAGGACCGGTTCCGCGGCCCGGCGCTCGACGACCAGGAAGAGGGCCGTGGCCGCAGCGGCCGCCACCGCCAGGCCGACGATCTCCGCCGAGCCCCACGCGTACTCCGTACCGCCCCACGTGGCCACCAGCACCATCGCGGTGATGGCGGCGGTGAGCAGCCCGGCGCCGAGGTAGTCGATCCGGCCGCGCGCCCGCTTCTTCGGCAGGTGCAGCACGGCCGAGACCATGAAGAGGGCGATCGCGCCGAGCGGCAGGTTGATGTAGAAGCTCCAGCGCCAGCCGAGGTGGTCGGTGATGGTGCCGCCGACCAGCGGCCCGCCGATCATGGCGAGGGCCATGACGCCGGCCATCATGCCCTGGTACTTGCCCCGCTCCCGGGGCGGGATCAGATCACCGATGATCGCCATGACGCCGACCATCAGACCGCCGGCGCCGAGGCCCTGGACGGCCCGGAAGCCGATGAGCTGGCCCATGGTCTGGGACATCCCGGAGAGCGCCGAGCCGATCAGGAAGATGACTATCGAGGCGAGGAAGACGCCCTTGCGGCCGTACATGTCGCCGAGCTTTCCCCAGATGGGGGTGGAGGCGGCGGTGGTGAGGGTGTACGCGGTGACCACCCAGGAGAGGTGGTTCAGCCCGCCCAGCTCGCCGACGATCGTGGGCATCGCGGTGCCGATGATCATGTTGTCGAGCATGGCGAGCAGCATCGCGATCATCAGCGCGAGCACGACGACATGCATGCTGCGAGGTGGTGGCGAGGGCGACGGCGCGGCTTCTCCGGCGGGCGCGCCGGCGGCACCGGCACTGCCGACACCGGCGCTCGCGGCGGTACGGGACATGGACGCGGACATGGGTGCACTCCCCCTGGGGCACGAAACGGAACGGGCCGGTCCGAACCCGAGGACCCGGCGCGGGTCCTCCGGGGCCTCGCGAGGCCCCCACGTACCGGCGTGCCGGGCGGCGACCCGCGCGACCCGCGCGCGGCCTGCGGCAATGCGCTCGTACGGGGCCGGGATGCCCTCAGCGCCACTTACTTGCCGACCGGCTAGTTTGACTACACTGGTGACGGTAAGGGACCAACTTGCCGGGCGTCAAGTAAGTTTTTGTGGGCTGCCGCTGCCGTGCGCGCCGCGGCGAAATGAGGAACAGCGCGCGAGCGCGGGGAGAGACATGGGCACACAGCAGCCGCGCCGCGGGGACACCCGCCAGCGCATTCAGGACGTGGCCCTCGAGCTCTTCGTGGAGCAGGGGTACGAGAAGACGTCGCTCCGGGAGATCGCGGAACGGCTGGAGGTCTCCAAGGCCGCGCTGTACTACCACTTCAAGACCAAGGAAGCGATCCTCGTCAGCATCATCGAGGACCTCGGCCGCCCGCTGGACGAGCTGATCGCCTGGGGGCAGCTCCAGCCGCGCTCCCTGGAGACCAAGGAGGAGCTGCTGCGCCGCTACAGCATCGCGCTGACCGCCGCCGCCCCCGTCTTCCGCTTCATGCAGGAGAACCAGGCGACCGTCCGCGAACTGAGCGTCGGCGAGAGCTTCCGGGAGCGGCTGACGGCGATGGTCGACCTGATCAAGGAGCCGGAGGCGGAGCTGACGGACCAGGTCCGCTGCGTGAGCGCGCTCTTCACCATCCACGCGGGGATGTTCGCGCTGCACACGCTCGAAGGCGACCCCGAGGAGAAGCGCAAAGCCATCCTCGAGGTCGCCCAGGAGCTCGTCACCGCGGCCCACGCGGGGCGCCCTCACCCCAGGGGGTGAGGGCCCGGCGGGCGGGTGACCTTATGCGGTTGTGCTGCCTACCGGGAGGCAGAGGCGCAGATCGAGGCTTGGATCAATGCGCAGGTCAGAGCTTGACGCCCTTGGAGGCCAGGAAGGCGCGCGGCTCGACACCGGAGCCGTACTTGGCGGTCGTACGGGTCTCGAAGTGCAGGTGGGGGCCGGTCGAGTTACCGGTGGAGCCGGACAGGCCGATCTCCTGGTCGGTGTTGACCTTCTGGCCGACCTTGACGTTGATCTTCGACAGGTGGGCGTACTGGGTGAAGGTGCGGTCATCGTGCTTGATCACGATGTTGTTGCCGTACGCACCGCCCCAGCCGGCCTCGACGACCGTGCCGCCGTGCACGGCGCTGACCGAGGTGCCGGTCGGCACGACCAGGTCCTGGCCGCTGTGCTTGTTCGACCACATGCCACCGGCCAGGCCGAAGGTGGAGCCCAGGGTGTAGGAGTCCACCGGCTTGACCCAGGCGGCGGCCGGGGCCGCGGCGGGGGCGGCGGCGCGCGCCGAACGGTCGGCGGCGGCCTTCTCCTCGTTCCGCTTCTTCGCCTCGGCGTCGGCGCGGTCCTTGGCGGCCTTCGCCTGCTCCTCGGCTATCTTCTGCTGGCCACCGGCCTGAGCCTTCACCGCGTCCACGGCGGCGGTGGCCGAGACGGCGGTGACGAGGTTGCTCTGCGCCTGGTCCGCCGCGAGTGCCACGCCGGTCCCGAGCGCCGCCGAGGCACCGAGACCCGCTGCCAGGATGGCGGCGCGACGGCGCACGGCGGGCTTGTGGAGAGCGTGGAACTTAGCGGACTTGTGCATGCGGATTCCTCCAGAACATGAATAGGTCCCGGCTGCGGACCGGGATCGCCATTCATTGGTAACCCGCGATTGGCGGGGGCTCAAGGCCCCCTTCTACTAGGCAATGCCGTAGCGATCTCCCGGGAAATAGATCGCCTTCGGAAGCGATCGGAACGCGGCGATCGACCGAATAAACCTCGGTATGGCGCGACCGAAAGAGGGAGAACGCCGCGCATTCGCCGGTATCGCGGGGGACGCGCCTTGCGATGCCGGAGTTCCGGGCCGAAGGTCCCGGGCCCATTCGCCGAAAGTCCCGGCGCTCTTCGAATGATCTCCCTATGGGGGGTAGTAGGGCGAAATCGGCCTGTGCGCCATGTCACCGGATCATAAGATCGAAAAGGCTGTGGGGGCGTGGTGCGGGCGATGTGCGGGGGTGTGTTCAAGCCCTGAAGGGGGCTGCCCCGGAGCCGCCGGGCGCGGCCGTACGGCGATGGCAGCCGCGGCAACCCGCGCAAAGCCCCTCCCCCACCCCCTTCCGGCCGCTAAG
>NZ_JBPQTV010000169.1:0-13657 GCF_051386515.1 Streptomyces sp. URMC 123
GCGCGTTTCGGCGGTGCCGAATTTGCCTCGGGGCGGGGCCCAGGCTGTGAGGCGGCGAGTCTGCGTCGCGACCCTGGCCCGCAGGCTTCGCCGCGCGTACGGGGCCCCGGCCGTGTAGCGGTCAGTCCGGGAGCGGCTCGCCCCGGCGTTGCCGGTGGGCCTCCCGGCCGGGGGCGGGGGCCCGGCCTGCGGAGCGGGCAAAATTCTTTCCGCCGCGGCGAGCAACGCAAACGGCGCGTTTCGGCGGTGCCGAATTTGCCTCGGGGCGGGGCCCAGGCTGTGAGGCGGCGAGTCTGCGTCGCGACCCTGGTCCGCAGGCTTCCCGCGCGTACGGGGCCTCGGCCGTGCGGCGGCAAGTCCGGGAGCGGCTCGCCCCGGCGTTGCCGGTGGGCCTCCCGGCCGGGGGCGGAGCCCGGCCCGGGGAGCGGGCGAAATTCTTTCCGCCGCGGCGGCGAGCGACGGAAACGGCGCGTTTCGGCGGTGCCGAGCCGGCCCCCCGGGCCGGGGGCCAGCTCGTGTTGGCCTGAGCGCCAGGGCCTGCGCCGCGGCCCCGGCCCGCAGGCTTCGCCGCGCATGTGGCTTTCGGTGCCTCACCCGGCCTTCGGCCGGGGTGGCCGCGCCCCGGTCGTGCCGCGGCGAGGCCGGGAACGGCTCGCCCCGGCGTTGCCGGTGGGCCTCCCGGCCGGGGCCGCGAATCCTCGCCCGGGGAGCGGGCAGAATTCTTTCCGCCGCGGCGGTGAGCAACGGAAACGGCGCGTTTCGGCGGTGCCGAACTTGCCCCGGGGCGGGGATCTATTCGCCGCCGCGGTTCGCGCACGCGATCGGCGCGCGTCACGTCGAGGCGGCCGACCGCGCCGGAGGCGGGCCCGTGGGAGACTCGGGGCCCAGGGAAGGAGACGTGCGCATGCGCACCGCGCTGGCGGGGCTGGCCGCCCCGGGGACGGAGCCGGACGGCTCGGCCGTCATCCGCGTGCTGAGCTACAACGTGCGCTCGCTGCGCGACGACCGCGCCGCGCTGGCCCGGGTGATCCGGGCCTGTCACGCGGACGTGGTCTGCGTCCAGGAGGCCCCGCGATTCTTCCGCTGGCGCCAGCACGCCGCCCGGCTCGCCCGCGCGTGCGGGCTGTTCGTGCTCTCCGGCGGCGCCCCGGCCGCCGGCCCCCTGCTGCTGTGCTCGCCGCGGGCCATCGTCGAGCGCGCCGAGGACGTGCTGCTGCCGCACACGCCCGGCCTGCACCAGCGCGGTTTCGCCACGGCCGTGGTCCGCTTCGGTGCCGTCCGGCTCACCGTCCTGAGCTGTCACCTCAGCCTGAACGCCGATGAGCGGGAGGCCCAGGCCGGGCTGCTGCTGGAGCGGCTGGCCGCCCGGGACACCCCGTACGCCGTCGCGGCCGGCGACCTCAACGACCGGCCCGACGGGCGGGCCTTCCGCCGGCTGACGGCCGAGCTCCAGGACGCCTGGGCCACCGAGCCGTGGGGCGGGGAGTACACCTCCACCCCGGCCGACCCGCATCAGCGCATCGACGCCGTACTGGCGACCCCGGGCGTGGAGGTCCTCGGCTGCGGGGTGCCCTCGGGGCTGCCGGGGATCACCCGGGACGATCTGGTCGCGGCCACGGACCACCTGCCCGTGCTGGCCGCGCTCCGGCTCCCGGCCGTACCCCCCGAGCCCTGACGGAGGCCACGCGCACCCGCCACGGCCGTACGTACGGACGAACCGCCGCCCGAACGCGTACGGCCCGCGCTCAGACGACCGCCCCGCGGCCGGGGTCGTCCTCGTCCTCGTCGCCGTCCTTCATGCGGACGACCAGCGTCGCGAAGCCCCCGATGAAGCCGCCGATGCCGAGCGTGCCGATCCACCAGGTCATGTCCCAGCGCAGCAGCACCGTCAGCAGGAGCAGCAGCGGGCCGCCGAGGACCGCGATCCACGCGAACTTCGCCGTGGCGTCCGCCTTGGGCAGCGGTGGCGGCTCCGGGGGCACGAAGTGCCCCTCGTCCGTGTCGTCGAAATCGTCGTCGGACGGCTCCCGGGCCTCCCAGTCGCGCGGGCCGAGGCCGGGCGCGCGCACGATGAAGCTGCCCACCGGCTTGTCCGGGGACGCCGCGGCCGGCGTGCCCGGCGCGGGGCGGGCCCGTCCGTCGGCGGGCTCCTCGTCGCGCGCCGCCCTCTCTCCCGGCAGCCGCTCCACGGGCGGCTTCGCGCCGCCGGGCCACGGTTCGGCGCCCGGCGGGTCCGGCGGCTCCTCGCCGTAGCCGGCGATGATGGCCGCCCAGGCGGCGTCCTCGTCGACCGGCCCGCGACCGTCGCCGCGCGCCGGGGCGGGCGCGGCCTCGGAACCGGCGCCCGTGACGCCGGAAGCCTCGCCCGCGGGCACGGCGCGCTCCCCGCCCGCCGCCTCACCGGCGCCCTCCGCGGCCGGCGTACCGCCGACCGCCGACGTACCGCCGACCGCCGGCGCATCGCCAACCGCTGCCGGACCGCCGGCCGTCGGCGAACCGCTCACGCCGCCCGGCGAACCCCCCGGCGAACCCCCCGGCAAACCGCCCGGCGAACCGTCACCCGCCGCCGTACCCTCCGGCCGCGCGCCGTCCGCCGCGCGCGCCCCCTCGTTCCCCGCGTCCGCGCCGTCATCCGCGCGGCCGCCGGCCTCGCGTTCAGCCACCGCTCGCCGTCCCCCCCGCCGCCTCCGGAACCTCGGCCGGCCCGTCGCCCCGCTCCGCCGCCCGGTCGCCGTCGGCGACGAGCGCGGGGGCCACGAGCCCGGGGGCCAGCCGGGCGATGAACTCGTAACTGTCCTCGAAGATCCGCTCGGCGTCGTAGTCGAGCGTCGCCACGTGATAGCTGCGCTCCAGCACCGTCTCGGTGACGTCCAGGGACGAGATCCTGCTGAGAATCCGCGCGGAGTCCGCGGGCGGCACCACATGGTCCTGCGGGCTGCGCAGCAGCAGCACCGGCTGGGTGACCTGCGGCAGCTCCGCGTCCACCAGCCGGAAGAACTGCCGCACCGAGTGGGCCGCGTGCAGCGGCACCCGGTCGTACCCAAGCTCGTGCTCGCCCGGCATGGCGATGTCGTCCGTCAGCCCCTTCGTGGAGGGGACGAGGTGCCGCAGCACGGGCAGCGCGTGCGCGGCCAGTCCGTGCACCTTGTTCGCGGGGTTGACGACCACGATCCCGCTGATCGCGTCGCCGTGCTTGGCGGCCAGCCGCAGCGTGAGCGCGCCGCCCATGGAGAGCCCGCAGACGAAGACCCGCTCGCACCGCCGGGTCAGCGCCCGCAGCTCGCGGTCGACCTCGGCGTACCAGTCCTGCCAGCCGGTGAGCTGCATGTCCTGCCAGCGCGTGCCATGGCCGGGCAGCAGCGGCAGCGACACCGTCAGCCCGCGCGCCGCCAGATACTCCGCCCACGGGCGCAGCGACTGGGGAGTGGCGGTGAAGCCGTGGCAGAGGAGCACGCCGACCTCTCCGCCCTCGTGGCGGAAGGGCTCGGCTCCGGGGAGGACCGGCACCAGAGGTCTCCTGTTCGTTGTCGTCGACTGTCGTCGGGTGTCGTCGCGCCGACGATCCGATGATGATCGAAGGGCGGTCGTACGGCGATCGCACCGCCGATCCCCGGCCGCACGGTGATCACGCGTCGATCACGTGTGGCGGGCGCGGAGCGTACTTCACGGTACGCGACCCGTCGGCCACAGGGTAGGTCCGGCGGCGGGCCGGGCCCCCTCCCGCGAAGGCGAGGGCGAGCACCCGGCCCCGGGCGGGTTAAGGTCTCCTCGTCAGACACAGGAGGTCCTCGGTTGCTTTACGGCGCAATGAAGCTGTCCATCGGCGGGACGCTGAAGCTTGCCTTCCGCCCCTGGGTGGAAGGGTTGGAGAACATCCCCGCCGAGGGTCCCGCGATCCTGGCCAGCAACCATCTGTCCTTCTCGGACTCCTTCTTCCTGCCCGCGGTCCTCGACCGCAAGGTCACCTTCATCGCGAAGGCCGAGTACTTCACCACTCCGGGTGTCAAGGGCAAGATGACCGCCGCCTTCTTCAAGGGGGTGGGCCAGCTCCCCGTGGACCGCTCCGGCGCCCGCGGCGCGGGCGAGGCGGCGATCCGCAGCGGCATCGAGGTGCTGGAGCGCGGTGAGCTCTTCGGCATCTACCCCGAGGGCACCCGCTCGCCCGACGGCCGGCTCTACCGCGGCAAGCCCGGCGGCCTGGCCCGCGTGGCGCTGGCCACCGGCGCCCCGGTGATCCCCGTCGCGATGATCGACACCGAGAAGATCCAGCCGCCCGGCAAGGTCGTGCCCAAGCTGATGCGCCCGGGCATCCGGATCGGCAAGCCGCTGGACTTCAGCCGCTACCAGGGCATGGACAACGACCGCTTCATCCTGCGCTCGGTGACCGACGAGGTCATGTACGAGATCATGAAGCTCTCCGGCCAGGAGTACGTCGACATCTACGCCACCGCCGCCAAGCGCCAGCTCGCCGACGCGGCGAAGCAGCAGGCCGAGCGGGAGAAGGCGGAGCGGGCCGAGCAGGCCGAGCGCGAGGGCCGGACCGGGCCGATCGGGAAGATCGGCGGGATCGGCAAGGCCATCGGGGCGAAGCGGGCCGGCGGCGCCGCACCCGAGATCCGCCGCGACGACAACCGCGACAACAACCGCACCGACGACGCGCGCTCCGGCAACGGCGGCAGCGGCACCAGCAACAGCACCGGCGCGGGCAGCTAGACCGACGGACCGACTGACCCGGCGGAGGGGTGGGGGAAATGGTCGCACGCATGTCCGTCGAGCAACCGCTCTGGCGGGCCCTGACCGGCTATCGGGTGATCACCCTCGCCTACGCCCTCTCCCTCTACGGCTACGCCTTCCACGAGTACGCCCACCCGCTCGGCGCCGGCGCGTATCTGGCCGTACTGACGGTCTGGACGCTCGCGACCGTACGCAGGCCCACCTCGGCGCAGCGGTGCACCCTCGGCTTCCTCATCGCCGACCTCACCATCGCGGTGGCGGGCATCCTGCTGACCCCGGTGGTGGACACCGCCGAGCGGATCGCGGCCGGCGGGCCCACCCTGCCGTCGATATGGACCGCGGGCGCGGTGCTCGGCTTCGCCATCAAGGGCGGCTGGCGGTGGGCCGCCTGGACCTCCTCGATCGTGGCCGTGGCCAATGTGATCGAGGCCGGCGGCTTCGTCCAGGACACCGTGCACAACGTGCTGCTGGTGTGGGTGGCGAGCGTGGCCATCGGCTACGTCGTCGAGGTGGCGCGCGCGAGCGAGCGCACCCTGGCCCGCGCCCTCCAGATCGAGGCGGCCACCCGGGAGCGGGAGCGGCTGGCCCGCGACATCCACGACAGCGTCCTCCAGGTGCTCGCGATGGTGCAGCGGCGCGGCACGGCGCTCGGCGGCGAGGCGGCGGAGCTCGGCCGGATGGCGGGCGAACAGGAGATCGCGCTGCGCACCCTCGTCTCCAGCGGGCTGGTGCCGACGGCGGCGCCCGGCGCGCCCGTCGGCGCGGTCGCCGGCGCGGCCTCGGACAATGGCGTTCCGGCGGCCCATGACATGTCGGCGGACGGCCGTACGGGAGTGGGGGACCGTACGGGAGCCGGCGGCCGTACGGGGGCGGGCGGACGCGCCGCGGCGGGTGGCTCCCGGCCGGCCGGGCCGGGGGAGGGGCCCGACGCCGGCCCCCGCGATCTGCGCGCGCTGCTCGCCCCGTACGCCGGACCCCGGGTCACCTTCTCGGAGCCGGGCGCGCCCGTGCCGCTGCCGGCGGGAGCCGCCGCCGAGCTGGCCGCCGCCGTCGGCGCCGCCCTGGACAACGTCCGCCGGCACGCCGGCCCCGAGGCGCGGGCCTGGATTCTGGTGGAGGACGAGCCGGGAGAGGTGATCGTGACCGTACGGGACGACGGACCCGGCATCCCCGAGGGCCGGCTCGCGGCCGCCGAACGCGAGGGCCGCCTGGGCGTCGCCCTCTCCATCCGCGGCCGGCTGCGCGACCTGGGCGGCACCGCCGACCTGATCTCCGTCCCCGGCCAGGGCACGGAGGTCGAACTGCGGGTGCCGCGGCGGAGCGGGGCGGCGGGATGACCCCCGGGGAACGCACGGCAGACCCATCGGACCCCACAGCGGCGACAGACACCACAGCGACAACGGACGCGACGAACACGACGGGCATGACGGACGCCATGGACACCACGGACGCGACGCACACCACGGGCTTCGACCCGAACGACCGCGAGAACAGCCCCGGCGACAACCGCGGCAACGACCGCGGCGACAACCGCATCAGGGTCATGGTGGTCGACGACCACCCGATGTGGCGGGACGCCGTGGCCCGCGATCTCGCCGAGGCCGGATGCGAGGTGGTCGCCACCGCCGGCGACGGCCCCCAGGCCGTGCGCCGCGCCCGCGCCGCCGCCCCCGACGTGCTGGTCCTCGACCTCAACCTCCCCGGGATGCCCGGGGTGCGCGTGTGCAAGGAGCTCGTCGGCGCCGACCCCACCCTGCGGGTCCTGGTCCTGTCGGCCAGCGGCGAGCACGCCGACGTCCTGGAGGCCGTGAAGTCCGGCGCCACCGGCTATCTGCTGAAGTCCGCCAGTACGGCAGAACTGATCGACGCGGTGCGCCGTACGGCCGCGGGCGACCCGGTCTTCACCCCCGGCCTCGCCGGCCTGGTGCTGGGCGAGTACCGCAGGCTCGCCGCCGATCCGGCCCCCACCGCCCCCGACGAGCCGGGCGCCCCCCGGCTCACCGACCGGGAGACCGAGGTGCTGCGGCTGGTCGCCAAGGGGCTCTCGTACAAGCAGATAGCCGAGCGGCTGGTGATCTCCCACCGCACCGTCCAGAACCATGTGCAGAACACCCTCGGCAAGCTCCAGCTCCACAACCGCGTGGAGCTCGTGCGCTATGCCATCGAGCGAGGGCTGGACGACGAGTAACCTCGCGGAACCCCTCGTACGAGTGAAGAAGTAACGTCAACTCCCTCCGAATTCATCGTATTCGGCCGCCGTACCGCCCCTGAGTGACCTGGGTCACCATTAGCGTGACCGTCGTCAGGGACCACGCTGTCCACGCGGTGCGCGGAAACCCCTCGCGGGCCCCGCGCGCGGAGAAGGGAACGAGCGATGCGGGTCGGAGTACTGACCGGCGGCGGCGACTGCCCCGGTCTCAACGCGGTCATCCGCGCTGTCGTCCGCAAGGGCGTCCAGCAGTACGGTTTCGATTTCACCGGGTTCCGGGACGGCTGGCGCGGTCCGCTCGAGGGCAGCACCGTTCCGCTCGACATCCCCGCCGTGCGCGGCATCCTCCCGCGCGGCGGCACCATCCTCGGCTCCTCGCGGACCAACCCGCTCAAGGCCGAGAACGGCATCCGCCGGATCAAGGACAACCTCACCAAGCTGGAGGTCGACGCGCTGATCGCGATCGGCGGGGAGGACACCCTCGGCGTCGCGGCGAGACTCGCCGACGAGTACGGCGTGCGGTGCGTCGGCGTGCCCAAGACCATCGACAACGACCTGTCCGCCACCGACTACACCTTCGGCTTCGACACCGCCGTCAACATCGCCACCGAGGCCATCGACCGGCTGCACACCACCGCCGAGTCCCATATGCGCGTCCTGGTCGTGGAGGTCATGGGGCGGCACGCCGGCTGGATCGCGCTGCACTCCGGGCTCGCCGGCGGCGCCAATGTCATCCTCATCCCCGAGCAGCGCTTCGACATCGAGCAGGTCTGCGCCTGGGTGGAGTCCCGGTTCAAGATCCGCTACGCGCCGATCGTGGTGGTCGCCGAGGGGGCCATGCCCAAGGACGGCGAGATGGTCCTCAAGGACTCCACCACGGACTCCTTCGGCCATGTCCGGCTCTCCGGGGTGGGGGAGTGGCTGGCCAAGGAGATCGAGAGCCGCACCGGCAAGGAGGCCCGCACCACCGTGCTCGGCCATGTGCAGCGCGGCGGCACCCCCAGCGCCTTCGACCGCTGGCTCGCCACCCGCTTCGGACTGCACGCCATCGAGGCGGTGCGCGACGGCGCCTTCGGGCACATGGTCGCCCTGCGCGGCACGGAGATCGTACGGGTGCCGCTGGCCGACGCGACGGCCCGGCTCAAGACGGTGGACCCGCGCCTGTACGCCGAGGCGGACGTCTTCTTCGGCTGAGGCACCGGGCCCGCGGCGCCGGGGCCCACCGGCCGGCTCACCGGCCGCCTTCGCGGGCGGCGGGGCGCGCCCCGGGTGGCACACGGGCACCCGGGGCGCGCGCCCGTCACCCGTTCGTCCGGCCGCGTTCCCGTCTCATTACGTGGGCTGTGAGCTGGACACTCGACAACACCCCGTAGGGTTGACGTGTGACCGTTAACGCCGATACCCGTGCCGGTGGCAACACCTGGCGAGACCTTCCCGCGGCGCAGCAGCCCGAGTGGCCGAACCCCGAGGCTCTGCGCGATGTGATCGCCGACCTCGAGTCCTATCCGCCGCTCGTCTTCGCGGGCGAGTGCGACCAGCTGCGTGCCCGGCTGGGTGCCGTCGCCAAGGGCGAGGCGTTCCTGCTCCAGGGCGGTGACTGCGCCGAGGCGTTCGACGCCGTCGGCGCCGACCAGATCCGCAACAAGCTCAAGACGCTGCTCCAGATGGGCGCGGTCCTCACCTACGCCGGCTCCGTGCCCGTGGTGAAGGTCGGCCGGATCGCCGGGCAGTACAGCAAGCCCCGGTCGAAGCCGACCGAGACCCGCGACGGCGTGACCCTGCCGACCTACCGCGGCGACTCCGTCAACGGCTTCGAGTTCACCGAGGCCGCCCGCATCCCGGACCCCGAGCGGCTGAAGCGGATGTACCACGCCTCCGCCGCCACGCTGAACCTGGTGCGCGCGTTCACCACCGGTGGCTACGCCGACCTGCGCCAGGTGCACGCCTGGAACCAGGACTTCGTGAAGTCCTCCCCCTCCGGCCAGCGCTACGAGGCCCTGGCCCGCGAGATCGACCGGGCGCTGAACTTCATGAACGCCTGCGGGGTGGACCCGGAGGAGTTCAAGACGGTCGAGTTCTACGCCTCCCACGAGGCGCTGATCCTCGACTACGAGTCGGCCCTGACCCGTACGGACTCCCGCACCGGCGAGCTGTACGACGTCTCCGGGCACATGGTGTGGATCGGCGAGCGGACCCGCCAGCTCGATGGCGCGCACATCGAGTTCGCGTCCCGCATCCGCAACCCCATCGGGGTGAAGCTCGGGCCGACCACCACCGCCGAGGACGCGCTGACCCTGATCGAGCGGCTCGACCCGGACCGCGAGCCGGGCCGGCTGACCTTCATCACCCGGATGGGCGCGGACAAGATCCGCGACCACCTGCCGGAGCTGGTGGAGAAGGTCACCGCCTCCGGCGCCCAGGTGGCCTGGGTGTGCGACCCGATGCACGGCAACACCTTCGAGGCGGCCTCCGGCCACAAGACCCGCCGCTTCGACGACGTGCTCGACGAGGTCAAGGGCTTCTTCGAGGTCCACAAGGGCCTGGGCACCCACCCGGGCGGCATCCATGTGGAGCTCACCGGCGACGACGTCACGGAGTGCGTGGGCGGCGGCGACGAGATCTTCGTCGACGATCTGCACCAGCGCTACGAGACGGCCTGCGACCCGCGGCTCAACCGCAGCCAGTCGCTGGACCTGGCCTTCCTGGTCGCGGAGATGTACCGGGACCAGTGACGGCCCGCCGAGCGGCCCGTCGGGTGGCTCGGCGAGGACGTCGATGGCGCGGTGACGGCACCGACGGTGCGTGACAACGCCGATGGCGCGGTGACGACACCGATACAGCACGCTCTGGGGCGCGGATCACATCGATCCGCGCCCCAGGGCGTTGTTCGGGGCCGAGGGGGCAGGTAAGGTAAGGGTTACCTCACTGATCAATAGGGGTGAGGGTTCCCTATCAATCGCTCCGGGCTCCGGCCCGGCCCACCGGCTGCGGGGGTGAACCGCGTGTACGTCTGCTCATGCTTCGGTGTCACGGAGAAGCAGGTGCGTGAGCACGCGGACGCGGGCGCCTGCACGCCCCGGCAGATCGCCTCCGCCTGCAAGGCGGGCACGGACTGCGGCTCCTGTGTGCGCCGCATCCAGGCGATCCTCGGCCGCGGGGCCTGCCCCCGGCGCGAGCTGGTCGAGCGGGGCGAGCCCGCCGCGCTGGCCGCCGACGAGCCGGCCGCGCCCGCCGTGGTGGCGGGGACCGCCCTGCCGGTGGTCGTGGCGCGAGCCGCCTGAGCCGGCCGCCGGGCCCGCGGCGGTCCCGTACCGGCCGCCCCCGGGAGGCCCACCCCCGTCAGGCGTCGGGCTGCTCGATCATCTGGGCGATGTAGAGCGCCTCGCCGAGCTTCTCCACCAGTTCCAGCTGCGTGTCGAGGTAGTCGATGTGGTGCTCCTCGTCCGCCAGGATGCTCTCGAAGATGTTGGCCGAGGTGATGTCCCCCTTGGCCCGCATGACCTCGATCCCGCGCCGCAGCCGGTCGATCGCCTCGACCTCCACCTGGCGGTCCGCGTGGAACATCTCCGTGATCGTCTGCCCGATCCGTACGTGGAAGAGCCGCTGGTAGTTGGGCAGCCCCTCCAGGAAGAGAATCCGGTCGGTGAGCACTTCCGCGTGCTTCATCTCGTCGAACGATTCGGCGCGGGTGTGCTTCGCCAGCTTGGTCCAGCCGAAGTTCTCCTGCATCTTCGCGTGCAGGAAGTACTGGTTGATGGCCGTCAGCTCGGCGGTGAGCTGTTCGTTGAGGAACTCGATGACCTCGGGGTCGCCCTGCATCGCAGTGACTCCTTCCTTCCGGAGCGGACCGAAGATTTCCGAACATCCGGAGAAGAGACCGACAGGTTGCGCGTTGCGCGCATCCTTGCACCGCCCGCGGTGACGATCCAGTAAGTGCACGCTTAGTACGAGTTGCCCCGATGGAGGACGGCCTGGTCACGACCATCCCGGGCGGTCTGTCACCATGGAGACATGGGTCAGCCGGAAAGCCGCGAAGGGGAGCAATCAGGGAAGCGCTTCGACCCGCCGTCCCCCGAGCTGCCCCCCGGTCAGCGCCTCCAGCGGGGATGGCCGGTCACGCACTACGGACCGGTGCCGAAGTTCCGGCCCGAGCGCTGGGAGTTCCGCGTCTTCGGCGCCACGGCCGACGGGGACAAGCACTGCTGGACCCATGAGGAGTTCACCGCCCTCCCGTACACCACGGTGGTGGCCGACCTGCACTGTGTCACCAAGTACAGCATGCTGGGCGCGGAGTGGGGAGGCATCGCCGCTCGCACGGTCCTGGAGCTGGCGCCCCCGGCGCCCGAGGTCACGCACGTGATGGTGTGGGCCGAGTACGGCTTCAGCTCCAATCTGCGGCTCGCGGACTTCACCGCCGAGCACACGATCTTCGCCACCCACAAGGACGGGGAGCTGCTCACCGCGGAGCACGGCTTCCCGGTCCGCCTCGTCGTGCCCCACCTGTACGCCTGGAAGGGCCCCAAGTGGGTGCGGGGCGTGGAGTACATGACGGCCGACCGCCGGGGCTTCTGGGAGGAGCGCGGCTACCACAACATCGGTGACCCCTGGCGCGAGCAGCGCTACTCGTACCAGGAGGAGCCGGGCGACGGCCCGGAGCTCTGAGAGCCCGTTCCGGCCCCGGCGGGACACGCGGGACGGCCGCGCCCGATCCCGTACCCCGCCCCCGTACTCCGCCGGGCCCGCTCAGCCGTCCCGCAGCGCCTTGAGCCGGGCCACGTCCGCCGCGTGGCCGGCCTCGCCGCCCGGCGTCTCGATCACCAGCGGCACCCCCTCGGTCGCCGGGTGCCCGAACAGCTCCCCGAAGGGCTCGGCCCCGATGTGACCGGCGCCGATGTTCTCGTGCCGGTCCTTGTGCGCGCCCGCCACGTCCTTGGAGTCATTGGCGTGGATCAGCTTCAGCCGCCCCGCACCGACCGTGTCCACCAGCTCGTCCAGCAGCGCCTTGGTGCCGCCGGGCGCCGCGAGGTCGTGGCCGGCGGCGAAGGCGTGACAGGTGTCCAGGCAGACGCCGAGCCGCGGGTGCCGGTCCAGGGCGTCGAAGTACGGGCCCAGGTCCTGAGCCAGCGAGCACAGGGACGCCCCCTGGCCGGCCGTCGGCTCCAGCAGCAGCCAGGGGTCGTCGTCCCCGGTCAGCTCGTCCAGCAGCGGCAGCATCCACTCCCGCACCTGCGCGAGCGCCTCGGGGCGCCCCCGGCCGCCCGTGGCGGACCCGGTGTGCACCACCACGCCCAGCGCCCCGATCCGCCGGCCGCGCGTGAGCGAGTGGCGCAGCGACGCCACGGACCGGACGACGGTCGCCTCGGTGTGCGAGCCGAAGTTGATCAGGTAGGGGGCGTGGACGTACGCCGGGATCGACGCGCGCTCGCACTCCTCCCGGAACGCCTCGTCCTGGGCGGGGTTGCCCGGCGGCAGCGCCCAGCCGCGCGGGTTGGCGACGAAGACCTGGACGGCCTCGGCACCGATCCCACGGGCGTACGCCAGGCCGGTGCGGGCGAGCCCGCCGGCGACGGGGACATGGCCGCCGATGGGATTGCGGGCGCGGAGGGGGGAGCCGGGGGAGGAGCAGTCGTTCACCCCACAAGGGTGCCAGGTCGCGGGAGCGCCCCTCACAGGCCCTTGAGCCTGATGGTGATCCTGCTGCCCTTGGGCGCCTGCTCGCCGCCCTTCACGGACTGCTCGCCGACCGTGTCCCCGAAGAACGGGAACGACCGGCTCACATCGACGGTGAAGCCCGCGTCCGTCAGCAGCTTCTTCGCCTCGTCGGACTTCTTCCCCGTGACATCGGGGACCACGACCATCTCGGGGCCCTTGGAGAGGGTCAGCGTGACCGTGTCGCCCCGGGCCAGCCGGGCGCCCTCCGCCGGGGACTGCCGCGCCACGCCGTCCTTCGCCGTGTCCGAGAAGACCCGCTCCGGCGCGATCCGCACCGTGAAACCGGCGTCGCGCAGGGTGCGGGCGGCGGCGTCGCCGGCGGCGCCCACGACGTTCGGCACCTCGATGGGCCGGCCCTTGCTGACGGTGATGGCGATCGCCGAGTCCGGCTTGCGCTCCGTGCCGGCCTTCGGGTCCGTGCGGACCACGGCGCCCTGGGGCACCTGGTCGCTGAACTCCTGGCTCACCATGCCCGGCACGAGACCGGCGTCCTTGAGCTCCTGCTGCGCCTTGGCGAGCGCCGAACCGGCCAGGTCGGGGACCTTCACGACCTCGGGTCCGCGGGACACGGTGACGGTGACCGTGCCGGTGTCGCGGATGCGGCGGCCGGGCGCGGGGTCCGTGCCGATGACGTGGCCGCGCTCGACGGTGTCGCTGAAGTCCTGCGCGACCTTGACGTCCAGGCCCTCGCCGCGCAGGGCCTTCACCGCCTCCTTCTGGGGCAGGTCGAGCACCGCGGGCACGGTCGTGTAGCGGCCGGAGGCGATGTACCAGACGCCGGTGCCGACGCCGAGCAGCAGCAGGGCGGCGACGATCAGCGCGAGCGGGCCGCGGCGGGGCAGGCGCCGGGCGGTGCGGCCGGCCGGCGGCCGGGCCGGGGCGGGCGGCGCGGCGGCGGGCTCCGCGCCGGGGCCGCGCACGGGCTCCGGCAGGGGTTCGAGTATGGGTTCCAGCAGGGCGGTGTGGTCCACGGCGCCGTCGGCCGCCGGGGGCGGGCCGGGC
>NZ_JBPQTV010000170.1:0-13292 GCF_051386515.1 Streptomyces sp. URMC 123
GCGGCGGCCAGAACCCGGCGGCCATCGACGAGGCCGTGGCCGCGGTGGAGCGACTCGTCGCCGAGAAGGCCTAGCCATGCGACGAGGCCGACGGATCGCCGTCGATGTCGGGGACGCCAGGATCGGGGTCGCCTCGTGCGACCCGGACGGAATCCTGGCGACCCCGGTCGAGACCGTTCCCGGGCGGGACCTCCCCGCGGCCCGGCGGCGGCTGGCCGCGATCGTGGCGGAGTACGAGCCGATCGAGGTCCTGGTGGGCCTGCCCCGCTCGCTCAGCGGCGGGGAGGGCCCCGCGGCGGCCAAGGTCCGGGCGTTCGCGCGGGAGCTGGCGCGGGTGGTGGCACCGGTTCCGGTGCGGCTCGTCGACGAGCGGATGACCACGGTGACCGCGGCCCAGGGGCTGCGGGCCTCGGGGGTGAATTCCCGGAAGGGCCGGTCCGTGGTGGACCAGGCCGCGGCCGTGATCATCCTCCAGAACGCGCTGGAGACCGAACGAGTGTCCGGCGAAGCACCGGGTGAGGGCGTCGAAGTGGTCATCTGATCGCGATACGGTAACGTTCCGCGCGACGCGGCGGCGTTCGGCATATCGAATGGCCGCCGCGCGGACAACGAGGCGGACCGGACGCCTGCGCCACACCTCCGCGCACCGGGAGCCGCCTCGCGGCTCTAGGGGATCGATGACTGAGTATGGCCGGGGCCAGGGCTCCCAACCGTGGCACCCCGAGGACCCTCTCTACGGGGACCAGGGGTGGGGCGGACAGCAGCCCGCGAACGGCGGCCCGGGCGCGTACGGCGGCCACCCGGGGCAGCGGTGGGACGACCACGCCCCGCACGCGCCGTACGCCGACCCGCACCACCCCCAGCAGCCGGCCTATGGCTGGGACCCCGCCGAGGGCGGTGACCCGCACGCGTACGGCATGAACTCCGGTGACCCGTACGGCGGTCACGGGGGGCACGGCGGTCAGCAGCAGCCCGGCCCCTCGTACGGCGGGGGCGCGGGCGGCACCGATCACTACGGGACGCCGGAGGGCTACCCTCCGGCGCACCAGCCGGATGTCCGGCAGCCGGTGCCCCACCAGCCGGGCGCCGGGCCGCACCACGACGAACCGCGCCATGACGACGGGCGGTACGACGACGGGCGCTACGACGACGGGCAGTACGGCGACGCGCACCAGGACGGTTCGCACCACGGCGGCTCGCACCACGACGGTTCGCGCCACGACGACGCGCGTCACAACGCACCGCACCACAACGCGCCGCACCACGACGACGCGCGCCCCGAGGACGAGGACTCCGAGCGCTCCTCGCTCTTCGCGGACGACGACCGGGAGCCGTACGACACCGACGACGCCGCGGCGTCCGACGACGGCGAGCCGGAGCCCGCGCGCGGCCGCGGCAGGAGCACCCGCCGGGAGCGGCGCACCCGGCCCAAGCGGCGCACCGGGCTGGCGTGTCTGTTCGTCGCGGTGGTGCTGGTCGGCGCGGTCGGCGGCGTCGGCTACTTCGGCTACCAGTTCTGGCAGCAGCACTTCGGCGCGGCCCCCGACTTCGAGGGGCAGGGCAGCGGCGAGATCCAGGTCGAGATCCCCGGCGGCTCCAGCCTGACCACGATGGGCGAGATCCTCAAGCGCGAGGGCGTGGTCAAGAGCGCCGACGCCTTCGTGGACGCCGCCTCCGCGGGCAGCGGCAAGAGCATTCAGCCGGGCATCTACACCCTGCGCAAGGAGATGTCGGCGGCGGCCGCGGTCAAGCTGATGACCGACCCGGCGAACCTCAACACCCTCACCATCCCCGAGGGCACCAGGGCCACCAAGATCTACGCCCTGATCGACAAGAAGCTCGAACTCGCGGCGGGCACCACCGAGAAGACCGCCAGGAACACCGACCTCGGCCTGCCCGCCTGGGCCAGGGGACCCGGCGTCCAGGACCCGAACGAGGGGTTCCTCTTCCCCGCGCAGTACAGCATCTCCAAGGGCATGAAGCCCGAGGACCTGCTGCGCCAGATGGTGCGGCGCGCCGAGAAGGAGTACGCCAAGTTCGACCTGGAGGCGAAGGCCAAGACCCTGGGGCTCGCCTCCCCGCGCGAGGCGCTCACCGTGGCCAGCCTGGTCCAGGCCGAGGGCAAGACCAAGAAGGACTTCGAGAAGGTCGCCCGCGTCGTCTACAACCGGCTCAAGGCCGACAACACCGAGACCAACGGCCTGCTGGACTTCGACTCGACCTACAACTACGCCAAGAACCAGAGCACCCTGGAGCTGCCCAAGGTCAGCGAGCTGCGCAAGTTCTCCCACCCGTACAACACGTACAACAAGAAGGGCCTGCCGCCGGGTCCGATCGGCAACCCCGGCGCCGTCGCCCTGCACGCCGCCGTCAACCCGGCGGAGGGCAACTGGTACTACTTCGTCTCGCTGTCCGCGGACAACACGGTGTTCTCCGACACCTACGCGGAGCACCAGCGCCAGGTCGAGAAGTACAACGCCCAAGGGAGTGCCAAGCAATGACATCAGCGCCGCCCGCGCGCAACCGCGCCGCCGTGCTCGGCTCGCCGATCGCCCATTCGCTCTCGCCGGTGCTGCACCGCGCCGCCTACGCGGAACTGGGCCTGGCGGACTGGACGTACGACCGCTTCGAGGTCGACGAGGCGGCGCTGCCCGGCTTCCTGGACGGGCTCGACGCCCGCTGGGCGGGGCTGTCCCTCACCATGCCGCTCAAGCGGGCGGTGATCGGGCTGCTGGACGAGGTCAGCGACACCGCGGCCGCCGTGGAGGCCGTCAACACCGTGGTGTTCACCGACGACGGGCGCCGACTGGGCGACAACACCGACATCCCCGGCATCGCGGCCGCGCTGCGGGAGCGCGGCGTCGAGCGGGTGGAGGCCGCCGCCGTCCTCGGCGCCGGCGCCACCGCCTCCTCCGCCCTCGCCGCCCTCGCCGGCCTCTGCTCGGGGCCCGTCACCGCGTATGTGCGCAGCGCGGACCGGGCCGCCCAGATGCGGCAGTGGGGCGAGCGGCTGGGCGTGGCGGTGCGCACCGCCGACTGGGCACGGGCCGCCGACGCCTTCGCCGCCCCGCTGGTGATCGCCACCACCCCGGCCGGCGCCACCGACGCCCTCGCCGCCTCCGTACCCGCCCGGCCCGGCACCCTGTTCGACGTGCTCTACGACCCCTGGCCGACGGCGCTGGCCGCCGCCTGGGGGGAGCGGGGCGGCGCCGTGGTCGGCGGTCTCGACCTCCTGGTGCACCAGGCGGTCCTCCAGGTCGAGCGGATGACCGGGCGGGCCCCCGCGCCGCTGGCCGCCATGCGCGCCGCGGGCGAGCGCGCCCTGGCCCGCGCCTGACGCGCCGGCGGCCGCCCGCCGCCCGCCGGCCGCCCGGCGCCCGGCGACCGTCGGCCCCGGCACCGCGCACACCTGACATAAGAAGCCCGCATGCCGGACCGGAGTCCGAGGACGGGGCCCGGACGTGGGAGGATCGAGGTGGCGGGCCGGGGCCGCGCACCGGGCACGCCGCCTTAAGTCCCGAGGCGCGAGCATGAGGAGCATCGTTGAGCAGGTTGCGCTGGCTGACGGCGGGGGAGTCGCACGGCCCCGCACTCGTGGCGACGCTGGAAGGGCTGCCCGCGGGCGTGCCCATCACGACGGACATGGTGGCGGACGCGCTCGCGCGGCGGCGGCTGGGCTATGGACGCGGCGCGCGGATGAAGTTCGAGCGGGACGAGGTCACCTTCCTCGGCGGGGTGCGCCATGGGCTCACCCTCGGCAGCCCCGTCGCGGTCATGGTGGGCAACACCGAGTGGCCCAAGTGGGACAAGGTCATGGCGGCCGACCCGGTCGACCCGGCCGAGCTCGCCGAACTGGCCCGTAACGCCCCCCTGACCCGGCCCCGGCCCGGCCACGCCGACCTCGCCGGCATGCAGAAGTACGGCTTCGACGAGGCCCGTCCGGTGCTGGAGCGCGCCTCCGCCCGCGAGACCGCCGCCCGCGTCGCCCTCGGCGCCGTGGCCCGCTCCTACCTCAAGGAGACGGCCGGCATCGAGATCGTCTCGCACGTGGTGGAGCTCGCGGCCGCCAAGGCCCCGCGCGGGGTCCTGCCCAAGCCCTCCGACGTGGAGAAGCTGGACGCCGACCCGGTGCGCTGCCTCGACGAGGAGGCGAGCCGGGCGATGGTCGCCGAGATCGACCAGGCCCACAAGGACGGCGACACCCTCGGCGGCGTCGTCGAGGTGCTCGCCTACGGCGTGCCGGTCGGCCTCGGCTCCCATGTGCACTGGGACCGGCGGCTCGACGCCCGCCTCGCCGCCGCGCTCATGGGCATCCAGGCCATCAAGGGTGTCGAGGTCGGCGACGGCTTCGAGCTCGCCCGGGTGCCCGGCTCCCAGGCGCACGACGAGATCGTGCCGACCGCGGACGGCCTGCGCCGCTCCTCCGGCCGTTCCGGCGGCACCGAGGGCGGGCTGACCACCGGCGAACTGCTGCGCGTGCGCGCCGCGATGAAGCCCATCGCCACCGTCCCGCGCGCCCTCGCCACCGTCGACGTCACCACCGGCGAGGTGGCCCAGGCCCACCACCAGCGCTCCGACGTGTGCGCGGTCCCGGCCGCCGGCATCGTCGCCGAGGCCATGGTGGCGCTCGTCCTCGCGGACGCGGTGGCGGAGAAGTTCGGCGGCGACTCCGTCGCCGAGACCCGCCGCAACGTGCGGAGCTTCCTCGACAACCTGGCGATCGCATGACCGGACCGGTGGCCGTCCTCGTCGGCCCGCCCGGGGCCGGCAAGTCCACGGTGGGCGCCCTGCTCGCCGGGCTCCTCGGGACGGCGTACCGGGACACGGACGCCGACATCGAGCGGCTGGCCGGCAAGCCCATCCCGGAGATCTTCGTCGACGACGG
Source organism: Streptomyces sp. URMC 123 (assembly GCF_051386515.1). Taxonomy (NCBI): domain Bacteria; kingdom Bacillati; phylum Actinomycetota; class Actinomycetes; order Kitasatosporales; family Streptomycetaceae; genus Streptomyces; species Streptomyces sp. URMC 123. The sequence continues at coordinate 4,886 of NZ_JBPQTV010000170.1, forward strand.
CGAGCCGCACTTCCGTGAGCTCGAGCGGCAGGCGGTGCGCGCCGCCGTCGCCGAGCACACCGGGGTGCTCTCGCTCGGCGGCGGCGCGGTGCTGGACCCCGGCACCCGCGCGCTCCTCACCGGGCTGCCCGTGGTCTTCCTCGACGTGCGGCTCGCCGACGCCGTCAAGCGGGTGGGGCTCGACGCCCCGCGCCCGCTGCTCGCGGTCAACCCGCGGCAGCGCTGGCGCGAGCTGATGGAACAGCGCCGCCCGCTCTACACCGAGGTCGCCCGGGCCGTCGTGGCCACCGGCGACCGCACCCCCGAGGACGTCGCGGCGGCGGTCCTCGACGCACTGGAGCTGAAGCAGCAGTCCCCCGGGGCCTGACCCCGGACGCGGCAGAGAGAAGATCATGACCGAGACCCCCATCCGCATCCAGGTCGGCGCCAGCGCGGGCACCGAGCCGTACGAGGTGCTGGTCGGCCGGCAGCTGCTCGGCGAGCTGCCCGGCCTCATCGGCCCCAGGGCCCGGCGCGTCGCCGTGCTGCACCCCGAGGCGCTCGCCGCCACCGGGGAGGCGCTCCGCGAGGACTTGGCGGCGCACGGCTACGAGGCCATCGCCGTCCAGGTGCCCAACGCGGAGGAGGCCAAGACCGCCGAGGTCGCGGCCTACTGCTGGAAGGTGCTGGGCCAGACGAACTTCACCCGCACCGATGTGATCGTCGGGGTCGGCGGCGGCGCCACCACCGACCTGGCCGGCTTCGTCGCCGCCACCTGGCTGCGCGGCGTGCGGTGGGTGGCGGTGCCGACCACCGTCCTCGGCATGGTCGACGCCGCGGTCGGCGGCAAGACCGGCATCAACACCGCCGAGGGCAAGAACCTCGTCGGCGCCTTCCACCCGCCCGCCGGGGTGCTGTGCGACCTCGCCAGCCTGGAGTCGCTGCCCGCCAACGACTACATCAGCGGGCTCGCCGAGGTCATCAAGGCCGGCTTCATCGCCGACCCGGTGATCCTCGACCTCATCGAGGCCGACCCGGCCGCCGCCCGCACCCCGGCCGGCCCGCACACCGCCGAGCTGATCGAGCGGTCCATCCGGGTCAAGGCCGAGGTCGTCTCCGGCGACCTCAAGGAGGCCGGCCGCCGGGAGATCCTCAACTACGGCCACACCCTCGGCCACGCCATCGAGAAGAACGAGCGCTACACCTGGCGGCACGGCGCGGCCGTCTCCATCGGCATGGTCTTCGCCGCCGAACTCGGCCGGCTCGCCGGCCGCCTGGACGACGCCACCGCCGACCGCCACCGCAGCGTGCTGGAGTCCGTGGGCCTGCCCCTGACCTACCGCGGCGACCAGTGGCCCCGGCTGCTGGAGACCATGAAGGTCGACAAGAAGTCCCGCGGCGACCTGCTGCGCTTCATCGTGCTCGACGGCCTCGCCAAGCCCACCGTCCTCGAGGGGCCCGACCCGGCGGTGCTGCTCGCCGCGTACGGGGAGGTGTCCAGGTGAGCCGCCGGGTGCTGGTGCTCAACGGCCCCAACCTCGGGCGGCTGGGCAGCCGGGAGCCGGACGTGTACGGCGCGACCAGCTACGCCGGGCTGGTCGAGGAGTGCGTCGCGCTGGGCAAGGAGCTCGGCTTCGACGTCGAGGTCCGGGAGACCAACGACGAGGGCGAGATGATCCGCTGGCTGCACGAGGCGGCCGACGGCTCGATCCCCGTGGTCCTCAACCCCGGGGCGTTCACGCACTACTCGTACGGCATGCGGGACGCGGCGGCGCAGCGCACCGCGCCGCTGATCGAGGTGCACATCTCGAACCCGTACGCGCGCGAGGAGTTCCGGCACACGTCGGTGGTGGCCGCGGTGGCCTCCGGCACGGTCGCCGGCTTCGGCATCGGCTCCTACCGGCTGGCGCTGCGCGCCCTCGCCGACGAGACGGACGCGCGGCGCTGACCCGCGACGGGCCCGCGCCGGCTGATCACGCCCGGCGCGGGCCCGTACGATTCCGGGCGCGGCTCCGCGTGGGCCCGTACGATTCCCGGCCGAGCGGCTCCGCGTGACGTCGCCGGGAGCCCCGCCACGGCCCCGGGCGGCCCGGTGGACCCCCGTGTGTCACACGTCGGCGCGCCGGGACGGTACCGTGCGGGGCGAACGGCCCCGAGCCGCTCTCAGACCGCCAACAGCCTGCACGAGACGGAGAGTCAGCGGATGCAGCACGCGATGGGGGCTCCGCTGCCGCCGCCCCACGGACCACACCACGGCGCGCACACCCCGCCGGCCGCGCCCGGAGCGACCGGCGTACCCGGCCCGCTCGGGCCCGTCGGCCCCGCCCCGGGCGGCGGCTGGGCCGTGTCGGGCACCGTGCCACCGCCGGGCCCGGCCGCGCCGGTGGCGCAGCACGGGCCGCCGTCCCCGGCGGGACCCGCCCACGGCCAGGGCCACCCCCTGCCGCCCGGCCCGCCGCACCCGGCGGCCCCCGCGCCTCCGGCCTGGCCCGCCCCCGCGCCCCCGGCCGGCCCCGTGCCGACCCCGGCCGGTGAGGCCACCGGCCACGTCCTGCTGCCGCGGGGCGGACCCGTGCCCGCGCCGGCCCCCCTGCCGGCCCAGGGCCCGGGCGCCGTCGCGCCGGACGCGGCCCACGCCCCGATCGCGGTGCTGCTCATCGGCCCGGCGGGGGCCGGCAAGACCACGGTCGCCCGCCACTGGGCGGACACCCGCCGGGTGCCGACCGCGCACATCAGCCTGGACGACGTACGCGAATGGGTGCGCTCCGGTTTCGCCGACCCGCAGTCCGGCTGGAACGACCGCTCCGAGGCGCAGTACCGGCTCGCCCGCCGCACCTGCGGCTTCGCGGCGCGCAACTTCCTGGCCAACGGCATTTCCTGCATCCTCGACGACGCGGTCTTCCCCGACCGCCCGGTCGTCGGCCTCGGCGGCTGGAAGCGACACGTCGGCCCCGGCCTGCTGCCCGTGGTGCTGCTGCCCGGCCTCGACATCGTGCTGGAGCGCAACGCGCAGCGCACGGGCAACCGACGCCTCTCGGACGAGGAGGTCGCCCTGATCCACGGCAAGATGGCGGGCTGGTACGGCTCCGGGCTGCCGATCATCGACAACTCCCAGCTCGACGTGGAGACGACGGCCCGCCTCCTGGACGACACCCTCACCCGCGCGCTCACGCCTCCGCCTCCGGCGGTCTGACCGCGGGCCCGTCGTCAGCATCGTCGACGCCACCACGGCAGGTCCGACGGGGTCTGCGGATCATGGCAGGTGCGGCGGAGCAGCACCTCGTCCAATGACTTGACAACCGGCGCAGCTCACGCCCGGCCCGCCGGGCGGCACAAATCTTTTTCCGCCGCGACGGCGAGAAGCGGAACGTCGCAGTCCGGCGGTGCCCAACGGCCCCAGGGGGTTTTCCCGCCGCGACGGCGGGAAGCGCGGGCCCGGGGGCCGGGCGGCCCTGCCTCCGCGCCGCGAAGGCGCCAGCAGCCCGGCCCGGGCCGGGAAAAATCTTCCGCCGCGACGGCGAGAAGCGAAACGTCGCAGCCCGGCGGTGCCCAACCGGCCGAGGAACGTCAACGTGAACCCCCGGAGGGAAGCGCGCCGAAACCCACCCCAACCGCATGCGCGCGGCGCAAAAAACCACGACCGAGCGGCGAAGCCGCCCGGTCGGACGCGCAGGGGCGGCCGACCCCCACCCCCCTCCGTACGATCAGACGCATGCCCGACACGTACGCGGCCCGCCGCTCGCAGCTGCGCGACCGGTGCGCGGCGGCCGGGACAGGCGCCGCACTCGTCTCGCGCCCCGCCAACGTGCGCTATCTCGCCGGCGGGGCCCCCAACGGCGCCGTACTGCTGCTGGGCCCCGCCCAGGACACCCTCGTGCGCCGCGCCGCGCCGGCGCAGGACCCCGCCGAGGGCCGGCTCGACGACACGCTGCGGAGCGTCTCCCTCGCCATGACCGGCCCCGACCCCGTGGTCGCCGCCGCCGAGCTGGCCGCCGCCGCGGGGGCCGACACCCTCGCCGTGGAGGAGCACCACCTCACCGTCGCCCGCCACCGGGCCCTGGGCGCGGCCGCGCCCGGCGTCCGGCTCGCCGATCTCGCCGGCGCCGTGGAGCAGCTGCGGCTGGTGAAGGACGAGGAGGAGATCGCGTGTCTGCGGATCGCCGCGGAGATCAGCGACCAGGCCCTGGGCGAGCTCCTGGAGTCCATCCTCGTCGGCCGCACCGAGCGCCATCTCGCGCTGGAGCTGGAGCGCCGCCTGGTGGACCACGGCGCCGACGGGCCCGCCTTCCCGACGTGCGTGGGCACCGGCGCCAACGCCGGGCTGCCGGGCCATCTGCCCACGGACCGCCGAGTGGAGGAAGGGGATTTCCTCAGTGTCTGCCTGGGCGCGAACTACCGCGGCTACCGCTGTCAGCTCGGCCGCACCTTTGTGATCGGCACCAGCCCCGACCGCTGGCAGATCGAGCTCTACGATCTCGTTTTCGCAGCCCAGCGGGCCGGCAGGGAGGCGCTCGCCCCCGGCGTCGAGCATCGCCACGTGGACCGCGCGGCCCGTACGATACTGGTGGGGGCGGGCCATGGCGAAGGGCTCGCGCCGTCGATGGGGCACGGCGTGGGACTCGAAATCGATGAGGACCCGCAGTTCTCACCTGCTGCCATGGGTAAACTGGACGCTTGTGTGCCGGTCACCGTCGAACCGGGGGTCCACCTCCCGGGCCGGGGCGGCGTCCGGATCGATGACACGCTCGTCGTTCGCCCAGAGGCGGACGGCGGACCCGAGCTACTCACCATCACGACCAAGGAGCTGCTCGCCCTCTAGCGGGGCCGCTTCCCACTTGGTCCCCAGCAGCAGTCTCAGGAGAATCCGCGACCGTGGCCACCACGAACGACCTCAAGAACGGCATGGTGCTCAAGCTCGACGGGGGCCAGCTCTGGTCCGTCGTCGAGTTCCAGCACGTCAAGCCTGGCAAGGGCCCCGCCTTTGTCCGGACCAAGCTGAAGAACGTGCTCTCCGGCAAGGTGGTCGACAAGACCTTCAACGCCGGCATCAAGGTCGAGACGGCCAATGTCGACAAGCGCGGCATGCAGTTCTCGTACATGGACGGCGACTACTTCGTCTTCATGGACATGGACACGTACGACCAGCTCCACATCGACCGCAAGACCGTCGGTGACGCCGCCAACTTCCTGCTCGAGGGCTTCGAGGCCGTCGTGGCGCAGAACGAGGGCAGCGTCCTCTACGTCGAGCTCCCCGCCGCCGTCGAGCTGACCATCGAGCACACCGAGCCGGGTGTGCAGGGCGACCGCTCCACCGGTGGCACCAAGCCCGCCAAGCTGGAGACGGGCTACGAGATCCAGGTCCCGCTCTTCATCACCACCGGCGAGAAGATCAAGGTCGACACTCGCACCGGTGAGTACCTCGGCCGGGTGAACAGCTAACCGTGGCTGCCCGGAACAAGGCCCGCAAGCGCGCCTTTCAGATCCTCTTCGAGTCGGACCAGCGCGGGGCGCCCGTGCGGACCGTCCTCGCGGACTGGATGCGGCTCGCCCGGACCGACGACCGGCAACCGCCGGTCAGCGAGTACACGATGCAGCTCGTCGAGGGCTACGCCGAACAGGCGGAGCGCATCGACGACCTGCTCGCCACCTACTCGGTCGGCTGGACGCTCGACCGGATGCCCGTGGTGGACCGGAACGTCCTGCGGCTCGGCGCGTACGAGCTGATCTGGGAGGACGACGTCCCCGACGCGGTCGTCATCGACGAGGCGGTGCAGCTCGCGAAGGAATTCTCCACCGATGAGTCGCCCGCGTTCGTCAACGGGCTGCTGGGCCGGCTGAAGGACCTCAAGCCGACCCTGCGCCGCTCCTAGGGCCCCGTCCCGCCCGGGGGCGCTCACAGGCGTCCCAGGCGGCGCACAGGCACCATGAGACTCCGGCAGGGGGTCACGCTTCGGCGTGCCCCCCTGCCGCCGTATGTGCCCGAATGCCGCCGCATGTGCCATGTGCCCGAAGCGAAACGGGCCGGAAAAACGACATCGCCGCCGGGCCCGAGCCCGGCGGCGACACGTTTCTTCAGTGGATAAAGGGGTGCCTGACGGCCCGCCCTCAGGCGTCCTCGTGCTGCACCGCACGACGCGCGTCCGCGTCCAGCACACCCCAGCTGATCAGCTGCTCCGTCAGCACCGACGGCGACTGGTCGTAAATGACGGCGAGGGTCCGCAGGTCGTCCTGGCGGATCGACAGGACCTTGCCGTTGTAATCGCCGCGCTGGCTCTGGATCGTGGCGGCGTACCGCTGGAGCGGACCCGCCTTCTCGGCCGGCACATGGGCCAGCCGCTCCAGGTCCAGCACCAGCTTCGGCGGCGGCTCGGCGGCCCCGCCCGGCGTGGTGCCCGGCAGCAGTTCCTGCACCGGGACGCCGTAGAAGTCCGCCAGCTCGGCGAGGCGCTGCACGGTCACCGCACGGTCGCCGCGTTCGTACGAACCGACCACGACCGCCTTCCAACGGCCCTGGGACTTCTCTTCGACACCGTGAAGGGAGAGGCCCTGCTGGGTGCGGATGGCGCGAAGCTTGGCTCCGAGCTGTTTGGCGTATTCGCTGGACATAAAGCTCCCCGGACGCTGTGACAACGTGCGGCTCCGCCGCGCGGCTGGTAACTCACTGTGAGGTTACGCAGCGTAATCCGGCATCGTCAAGCCGAACGGTCCCCACCGCCCTTCCGGGGGGCCCGGGCCGGGCACCCGTGACCTCCTGGGACGGGGCACCCCGCGGACCCTGGTACCGTGAGGAACGCAGTTTCGACGTCCTTTAAGGCCCGTCCCGTGAGGCGGGGAAGGAGGTCCGTTTCGTATGGACACCATCAGCGGCACCCACCGCTCCGATGCCCCGCGCCCCGTGCTGGAGGCGCCCGACATCGCCCGGGTTCTGACCCGGATCGCCCACGAGATCGTCGAGCGCGCCAAGGGCGCGGACGACGTGGTGCTTCTCGGCATCCCCACCCGCGGTGTGTTCCTCGCCCGCCGGCTGGCCGCCAAGCTCGAGTCGATCACCGGCCGCCCGGTGCCCGTGGGCTCCCTCGACATCACCATGTACCGCGACGACCTGCGGTTGCGCCCCGCGCGTGCCCTGGGCCGCACCGACATCCCCGGTGACGGGCTCGACGGCCGCCTGGTCGTCCTCGTCGACGACGTGCTCTTCTCCGGCCGCACCATCCGCGCCGCGCTCGACGCGCTCGGCGACCTCGGCCGCCCCCGCGCCGTCCAGCTCGCGGTCCTCGTCGACCGCGGCCACCGCGAACTGCCGATCCGTGCCGACTACGTCGGCAAGAACCTCCCCACGTCGCTGCGGGAGACGGTCAAGGTCCAGCTCACCGAGGAGGACGGCCGCGACAGCGTGCTGCTCGGTGTGCGCGAGGCCGCCCCGGTCGGCGAGCAGTAGCACCGCGCCGTACGGCCGGCGGCCACCCCTGCCCGCCGCCGTGCCGCTCCCGGCCCGTACCCGCCCCGGCCTCCCGACGGACGCCGGAAGCGGCCCTGCCACGCCGACGCCCCCGCACCTCTTCTTCACCCACGGAGCAACCGGATGCAGCGCCACCTCATCTCGGCCGCCGACCTCACCCGCGACGACGCCGTCCTGATCCTCGACACCGCCGAGGAGATGGCCCGGGTCGCGGACCGGCCGATCAAGAAACTGCCGACCCTGCGCGGCCGCACCGTCGTCAACCTCTTCTTCGAGGACTCGACGCGGACCCGCATCTCCTTCGAGGCCGCCGCCAAGCGGCTGTCCGCCGATGTCATCAACTTCTCCGCCAAGGGGTCGTCGGTCTCCAAGGGCGAGTCGCTCAAGGACACCGCGCTGACCCTGGAGGCGATGGGCGCCGACGCCGTCGTGATCCGCCACCACGCCTCCGGCGCCCCCTACCGGCTGGCGAACTCCGGCTGGATCGACGGCGCCGTCGTCAACGCCGGCGACGGCACCCACGAGCACCCCACCCAGGCCCTCCTCGACGCCTTCACCATGCGCCGCCGCCTGGTCGGCCGGGACGCCGGCCTCGGCCACGACCTGGCCGGCCGCCGGATCACGGTCGTCGGCGACGTGCTGCACAGCCGGGTGGCCCGCTCCAACGTCCATCTGCTGCACACCCTCGGCGCCGAGGTGACCCTCGTCGCCCCGCCCACGCTGGTGCCGATCGGCGTCGAGAGCTGGCCCTGCCAGGTGAGCTACGACCTCGACGAGGTGCTGCCGAAGTCCGACGCGGTGATGATGCTGCGTGTGCAGCGGGAGCGGATGAACGCCGCCTTCTTCCCCACCGAGCGCGAGTACTCGCGCCGCTACGGCCTGGACGGCGACCGCATGGCGCGGATGCCCGAGCACGCGATCGTGATGCACCCCGGCCCGATGAACCGCGGCATGGAGATCACCGCCGAG
>NZ_JBPQTV010000171.1:0-13255 GCF_051386515.1 Streptomyces sp. URMC 123
CACCACGGGGACGCGCGCCCCGCGCCCCGCGTCCCCGTGGTGACCGCCCACGACGCCCCGATCGCGCCGCACTACTATGCATCAGGGCCTGTCGGAGACAGGCCCTGAACGGCGGCGCCGACCGGCCCGCCGGACGCCAGCGACGGCGCCAGGGGAGGAAGCCGGTGAGAATCCGGCGCGGTCCCGCCACTGTCACCGCGGCAGCGATGCCACGGAAGCCAGGAACTCCCGCCGTCCTCCACCGCCCGGGGCGCGGACCCCGAGGAAGGCCGGCCGCAGCATGCGCGCTAACCCGTACCTGCCCTCCCGCACCCCTGCCGTGACCGCCGAAGTTCGTGTTCAGGGGAGCGCCGCATGATCCTGCTGTTGTCGACGTCCGACACCGACCTGCTGAGCGCCCGGGCCAGTGACGGGCCCGTCTCGTACCGGCTCGCCAATCCGTCCAGGATCGACCTCACCGACCTGCCGGAGCTGCTGGAGGGCACCGACCTCGTGGTCGTACGGCTCCTCGGCGGCCTCCGCGCCTGGCAGGAGGGCCTGGACCAGTTGCTGGCCGGCCCCCGGCCCGTCGTCGTCCTCACCGGCGAACAGGCTCCCGACGCCCAGCTGATGGAGGCGTCGACCGTCCCCGTCGGCATCGCCGCCGAGGCGCACGCCTACCTGGCCCACGGCGGGCCCGCCAACCTCGAACAGCTCGCCCGCTTCCTGTCCGACACCGTGCTGCTCACCGGCCACGGCTTCGAGCCCCCCGCCGCCGCCCCCACCTGGGGCCCGCTGGAGCGGACCGCGCGCGGCACCACCGGCCCCACGGTCGCCGTTCTCTACTACCGCGCCCACCACATGAGCGGCAACACCGCCTTCGTCGAGGCCCTGTGCACGGCCATCGAGGACGCCGGCGGCACCCCGCTGCCGCTGTTCGTCGCCTCGCTGCGCGCCCCCGAGCCGGAGCTCCTGGAGGCCCTGCGCGCGGCCGACGCCATCGTCACCACCGTGCTCGCCGCCGGCGGCACCCGCCCGGCCGACGCCTCCGCCGGCGGCGACGACGAGTCGTGGGACGCCGGCGCGCTGGCCGCGCTCGACGTGCCGATCCTCCAGGCGCTGTGCCTGACCGGCCCGCGCAGCGCGTGGGAGGAGAACGACGAGGGCCTCTCCCCGCTCGACGCCGCCACCCAGGTCGCCGTGCCCGAGTTCGACGGCCGGCTGATCACCGTGCCGTTCTCCTTCAAGGAGATCGACGAGGACGGGCTGCCGGCGTACGTCGCCGACCCCGAGCGCGCCGCCCGCGTCGCCGGCACCGCCGTGCGCCACGCCCGCCTGCGCCACATCCCCGCCGCCGAGAAGCGCCTGGCCCTGGTGCTGTCGGCGTACCCCACCAAGCACTCGCGGATCGGCAACGCCGTCGGCCTGGACACCCCCGCCAGCGCCGTCGCCCTGCTGCGCCGACTGCGCGCCGAGGGCTACGACTTCGGCGACGAGACCGCCGAGCCCGTGCCCGGCCTGGAGTCCGGCGACGGCGACGAGCTGATCCGCGCCCTGATCGAGGCGGGCGGCCACGACCAGGAGTGGCTCACCGAGGAGCAGCTCGCCCGCAACCCCGTGCGCATCCCCGCCGCGGACTACAAGCGCTGGTACGCGCGGCTGCCGCAGGAGCTGCGCGACGCCGTCGAGGAGCACTGGGGCCCGCCGCCGGGCGAGATGTTCCTCGACCGCAGCCGGGTCGGCCAGGGCGGCGACCCGGAGGGCGACATCGTCCTCGCGGCCCTGCGGCGCGGCAACCTGCTGATCCTCATCCAGCCGCCGCGCGGCTTCGGCGAGAACCCCATCGCCATCTACCACGACCCCGACCTGCCGCCCTCGCACCACTATCTGGCCGCCTACCGCTGGATCGCCGCGGCCCGCGAGGAGGGCGGCTTCGGCGCCGACGCCATGGTCCACCTCGGCAAGCACGGCAACCTGGAGTGGCTGCCGGGCAAGAACGCCGGGCTGTCCGCCGCCTGCGGGCCGGACGCGGCCCTCGGCGACCTGCCGCTGATCTACCCCTTCCTGGTCAACGACCCGGGCGAGGGCACCCAGGCCAAGCGGCGGGTGCACGCCACCCTCGTCGACCACCTGGTGCCGCCGATGGCGCGCGCCGAGTCGTACGGCGACATCACGCGCCTGGAGCAGCTCCTCGACGAGTACGCGCAGATCTCCGCCATGGACCCGGCCAAGCTGCCGGCGATCCGCGCCCAGATCTGGACCCTGATCCAGGCCGCGAAGCTCGACCACGACCTGGGCCTGGAGGACCGCCCCGACGACGACGGCTTCGACGACTTCCTGCTGCACGTCGACGGCTGGCTGTGCGAGGTCAAGGACGCGCAGATCCGCGACGGCCTGCACGTCCTGGGCGTCGCCCCCACCGGCCCGGAGCGGGTCAACCTGGTGCTGGCGATCCTGCGCGCCCGCCAGATCTGGGGCGGTACGCAGTCCCTGCCCGGGCTGCGGGAGGCGCTCGGCCTGGACGAGTCGGCCGCCACCCGCACCACCGCCGACGAGGCGGAGGCCAAGGCCCGCGCCCTGGTCGAGGCGATGGAGGCCGCCGGCTGGGACCCGGCCGCCGTTCCCACCGTCGCCGAGGGCCAGGGCGAGCAGGTGGCCGCGATCCTCGACTTCGCCGCCCGCCAGGTCGTGCCGCGCCTGGCGGCCACCACCGACGAGATCGACCACGCCGTGCACGCCCTGAACGGCGGCTTCGTGCCGGCCGGCCCGTCCGGGTCGCCGCTGCGCGGCCTGGTCAACGTGCTGCCGACGGGCCGCAACTTCTACTCCGTCGACCCCAAGGCCGTGCCGAGCCGGCTCGCCTGGGAGACGGGGCAGGCGCTGGCCGACTCGCTGCTGGAGCGCTACCGCGCCGACCACGGCACCTGGCCGACCTCCGTCGGCCTGTCCCTGTGGGGCACCAGCGCCATGCGCACCTCCGGTGACGACGTGGCCGAGGTGCTGGCGCTGCTGGGCGTCCGGCCGGTGTGGGACGACGCCTCGCGCCGGGTCACGGGTCTTGAACCGATCGCGCTGGAGGAGCTCGGCCGCCCGCGCATCGATGTCACCCTGCGCATCAGCGGCTTCTTCCGGGACGCCTTCCCGCACGTCATCGGGCTGCTGGACGACGCGGTGCGGCTGGTGGCCGCCCTGGACGAGCCGGCCGAGTCCAACCACGTCGCCGCGCACGTGCGGGCGGACCTCGCCGAGCACGGCGACGAGCGCCGCGCCACCACCCGTATCTTCGGCTCCCGCCCGGGGACGTACGGCGCGGGCCTGCTCCAGCTCATCGACAGCCGCGACTGGCGCACGGACGCCGACCTCGCCGAGGTGTACACGGTGTGGGGCGGTTACGCGTACGGGCGCGAGCTGGAGGGGCGGCCGGCGCGCGCGGAGATGGAGACCGCGTACAAGCGGATCGCCGTGGCGGCCAAGAACACCGACACCCGCGAGCACGACATCGCCGACTCGGACGACTACTTCCAGTACCACGGCGGCATGGTGGCGACCGTGCGCGCGCTGCGGGGCACCGCGCCCGAGGCGTACATCGGCGACTCGACGCGCCCCGAGACGGTGCGCACCCGCACCCTGGTGGAGGAGACGTCGCGCGTCTTCCGCGCCCGCGTGGTCAACCCGCGCTGGATCGAGGCGATGCGCCGGCACGGCTACAAGGGCGCGTTCGAGCTGGCCGCCACCGTCGACTACCTCTTCGGGTACGACGCCACGACCGGTGTGGTCGCCGACTGGATGTACGACAAGCTCGCCCAGACGTATGTGCTGGACCCGGAGAACCGCCGGTTCCTGGAGGAGGCCAACCCCTGGGCGCTGCACGGCATGGCGGAGCGGCTGCTGGAGGCCGAGAGCCGCGGCATGTGGGCGAAGCCGGACGCGGCGACGCTGGAGGCGCTGCGCGAGGTCTTCCTGGAGACGGAGGGCGCGCTGGAGGGCGAGGACGGCGAGGGCTGACCCCGCCGCCGGCCCCGGCCGCGCCACGACGAACGGGCCCCGCCTCGGCGGGGCCCGTCCCCTTTCCGGCGGTACGGGTGCGGGCGCGCGGCCCCCGAAGCCGCTACGGGCGCGGGTGCCCGTTCACTTTCCGCTCTCCAGCGGGACGGCCGTGCCGATCCGCGGGGTCACCTTGAGGCGGGCCGCCGTACACGCCCCCGTCGGGGCCACGGCCACCAGCGGCTCGTCGAGCCGGCCGCCGATCGCGAAACCCTGCAGCGTGCGCTCTCGACAATCCGTTCCCAGTCCCATTTCGGCCAAGATCTTCGGCTCGGCCGTGACATGGACGCGCACGGCGACCGGCTTCGTCACACGCGGCGACGGGTCGGGCGGCGGGTTGGTGGCCCAGGCGAAGAGGACGAGACAGCCGGCGGTGAGGGTGCCACCGATCAGCAGCGTGCGGATCAGCGACCGGTAGAGCCGCCGCGACTGCCAGGCGTTCGCCCTGGTCAGACAGAGGGCGACGGCCTCTTCCAGCTCGGCGACCGCCCGCTCGGCCACCGGGTCCTCGGGGTCGGCCGCGGCCCGCTCCCGGGCCCGGGCCAGCCGGCCGCGCAGGGCCGCCGTGCCCTCGAACGGCACCGGCTCCAGCGCGCTGGCGGTCCTCAGCTGCGAGAGCAGGTCGTCGAAGGCCAGATGGCTGCGGCCGGCCCGCAGCAGCGGCTGCGCCCGGCCCCGGCGCTCGTACGCCGGGATCTCATGGTTGACGAAGAGATCGGTCCAGGTCAGATCGGGTGTGATCAGGACGTGGGCGGCCTGGACGATCACCCATCCGACGCCCAGCAGGGCGAGGAGGACCGCGGCCAGCGCCACCAGCAGGCGCCAGGGCGCCTCCTCCGACAGCCCGCCCAGCGAGCCGAGCTGGAGACCGGCCGCCAGGACGGCGCCGACCGCGGCGAAAGCCGTGGTCAGCCAGCGTGCGGCGGCACGTATCGACGTTCCCGGGTCCTCCGGCTGGGCCACGGGGGCGTCCTGCTGTTCGGGCCGCACCTGACTCCCATCACTGGTACGAGTGAGTGGACCCACACGTGAACCCACTTGGCGGATAAGCGACTTGCAGAGAGTTCGCTCCTCAGTTGTACTACATTTGTGACTACAACTTGAGGGACACACTGACCCGGCCGCGGAAGACAGACCAGAGGAGAGCCCATGACGAAGATCAGCCTGAGCGATGCCAGGATCGTCACCATGCGTGAGCTCTCCCAGAGGACCTCGCAGGTGATCCAGGACGTCTGTCAGTCGGGCCAGCCGGCCCTCATCACACGCCACGGAAAGTTCCTCGCCGCCATCGCCCCGGTCGGCGATATCACCGTGGATGCGGCGATTCAGAGCCTTGTGGGGTCCGCTCCATATCCGGATGAAACGGATGAGAGCGACGCTCTCATCGACGCGGAAACAGCTCGGAAGCAGTTGGGACTGCACCCCTGAAACGCCGATGACGCGCGCCGAATGGCGCGAACGCGCGGTTGCCGGAAGCGGGTTGATGCCCGGAAAGCATCCGGGGTGGTGGGCCGGTTCTGCGCTATAAAGGTGCGGTGCAGCGACCGTTCTTAATCACCGCCGACGCCCGTCAGGATCTCGTCGGCTGTGCCACCAGCACGATCGAAAGCCTCTTCGACGTCATCGAATACGGCCTGAGCATCCCGCCGGACTTCCGGGACCCGGACGAGGGCGGCAAACCCCCGCCCTGTTACTACTGGCGGCGCGGCATCACCAAGGAGCACCGGGCCAAACTCGACGAGGCACTGGGCAACGGTCATGACGACGACTACGGAGCGGGGACCGGCGAGCACCCCTGGGACTTCGTCATCGTCTTCCGGCGGGCCTCGCCCGGCGAATGCATAACGCGGCGCTGGCGACTGCGGGACGAACCCGTCGTCGTCGTGCGGTTCCTGCGGAGCTCGCAGATCGGCGCGGAGATCCTCGTCCGCCTTCTCGAACAGTGAGCCGCCCCCTCGAACGGTGAGCGGCGCTCCGCGGAACGCGCGGGCCCGGTGGTTCCGGCGCGGAAGGGCCCGCACGCTCCCCCGGCGCCTCAGGCGCCCGTGGGGCAGGTCTTCCAGGCCAGTCGATAGACGGTGTTGATCTCACCGTCGGTCGAGTCCATGGTCATGAAGCTCGTCTTGTTGGGGTCCGACGTGCCGGCCGAGACCCGCAACTCGGTGTTGACGTTGAAGTTCCGTCGCTCACCGCACGGGGCCCACACCAGCGCGGCCACCTCCGTCTCGTCGGAGGCCTGCCAGTTGTCGTTGTACGGGCCGCGGAACGGATGCGTCTTGGCGGCCGTCTGGGCCGAGCCCTGGAAGTAGTACGACGCCTTCTGCACGGAGGTGGCACCGGGGTTGAGGTACGCGAAGCCCCGGTAGTCCGCGCTGGCGATGGCGTAGGTGAAGCCCTGGGGAACGTGCACGATCAGGCTGAGCTGGCAGTTCTTGCGGAATCCGGTCGGGTCGGCCTTCGGGCCGACGGACGCCAGATAGTCGCTGTAGGTGACGGTGAAGGCGGTGTTGTCGGGCGCCACGGCGACGGCCGCGGTGCCCTCGCGGCAGCCGGAGCCATTGACCGTCGCGACCTCGATCACGATCTTGTCGGGGGGCGCGACGATGGAAAGGGCCGCGGCGTCCTGGGCGGGCAGCGCGGTGGCGGCCAAGGCCACTATCGCACCGCTCGCGAAAATGTAGTTGGGCATGGTTCTCCTGTCGATCGCCGTGGGGCAGGCGCGACTCGCCTGTCCGGTCGGAAATTCGGTGAATCCCCGGAAGAGACGCGGGGAGGGCGATGTTTCGGAGCTGCCGTGCGCGGCCCTTTTTCGACGGGCCGCCAAGTGGCTCAGATAGTAGGAAACGGAGGACCGCGCGAACAGGTCCCCCGTGCTTGCAAACAAGACAGTTTGGGAACCCCGGGGCCGAGGACACCGCGGCACAAAAGGACCGGCCCCGTGCGAACACGGGGCCGGTCGGGAACGGCGTCGTACGGGCCGGGGGCGGCGGCGCGGGCCGCGGCGTCAGATGTGCGGGACCGCCGTCCCGCCCAAGCGCGCCGGGTTCGGCTTGGTGAGCAGGGCGAAGCCGGCGGCCACCACGGCGATCACACCGGCCACCATGAACGCCAGCGACATGCCGGAGATGAACGCGGAGTGGGCCACGCCCGACATCGCCTCGGCGGCCTGCTCGGGGACGCCCGGCCCGGCCGGCGGCGCCATGCCGACCTTGGCCAAATCCTTGACCGGCTCGGCCGTTTCGGGGGTGAGCGGAGGCAGCTTGGCCTCGGTCCACTTCTCGTCGAGGACGCTGTCCACCCGGGAGGCCATCAGCACGCCGAGCACGGCCGTGCCCAGGCTGCCGCCGACCTGCATGGCGGACTGCTGAAGACCGCCGGCCACACCGGCGAGCTCGGGGGGCGCGTTGCTGACGATGACATCGGTGGCGCCGACCATGACCGGCGCGAGCCCGAGGCCCATCAGGGCGAACCACAGCGAGGTGATGGCGGTGCCGCTGTCGACCTGCAGCGTGGACATCCCGAACAGCGAGATCGCGGTCAGCACCATGCCGCCGACCAGCGGGGGGCGCGGCCCGAGCTTGCCGATGGCGGCGGCCGCCAGCGGCGAGCTGACGATCATCATCGCGGTGAGCGGCAGCATGTGGACACCGCTCTTGACCGGGCTCATGCCGTGCACGTTCTGGAGGTAGAAGGTCACGAAGAACAGGCCGCCCATGAAGGCGAAGGCCATGAGCACCATGAGCACGGTGCCCGCGCTCAGCTGCACCGAGCGGAATATCCGCAGCGGGATGAGGGGCTCGGCGACCTTCTGCTGCCAGAGGGCGAAGGCGACGAACGCCACCACCGAGCCGATCAGGAAGACCAGGGTCAGCGGGTCGCCCCAGCCCCACTCGGGGGCCTTGATCAGGCCCCACACCAGGCAGAACATGGCGCCGGAGAGCAGCACCACACCGAGCACGTCGAAGGACTTGGGGGCGTGTTCGGCGCGGTTGTCGCGCAGGATGACCAGGCCGAGCAGCAGCGCCGCGACGCCGACCGGCACATTGACGAAGAACACGGCCTGCCAGCTGACGTGCTCGACCAGCAGCCCGCCGACGATCGGGCCGGCGGCGGTGGAGGCGCCGAGGACCGCGCCCCAGATGCCGATCGCCATGTTGAGCTTCTCCGGCGGGAAGGTCACCCGCAGCAGGCCCAGCGCGGCGGGCTGCATCAGGGCGCCGAACAGGCCCTGGAGCACCCGGAAGGTGACGATCAGCGCCACGTTGTCGGAGAGGCCGATGGCGGCGGAGGTGGCGGCGAAGCCGGCGATGCCGATGAGGAAGGTCTGCCGGTGGCCGAAGCGGTCGCCGAGCTTGCCGGCGGTGACCAGGGTGACGGCCAGGGCCAGCAGATAGCCGTTGGTGATCCACTGAACATCGGCGAGAGACGCTTTGAGGTCGGCCTGGATCGCGGGGTTGGCGATCGCCACAATCGTGCCGTCCAGCGCCACCATCATGACGCCGACGGAGACGGCTATCAGGGTCAGCCAGGGCCGCCCGCGCAGCCCCGGGCGGCCCCCGGGAGCCGCCTCCGACGCCGCATCAAGTGTGGTACGAGCCATGCGCGTTCCCCCGTCCATCGCCTCGTGCTGCGGTGCAGTGCGGCGACATCGAAGCTGTTGACACGATCGAACAGGAAGATTATTACAGCAACTGACAATTGGCAATGCCTGGCATTAGACAGTTCCTGCCATGTCCGGCTGCGCATATCCTCTGCAGCACCACGCGCCATGGAGGAGACCGAGCAGTGACCGACACCCGGACCGCGTCGCCAGCCCCACCGCCGCCCGCGGGACTGCGTCAGCGCAAGAAACAGCGGACCCGCGAGCAGCTGACCCGCGCCGCGCTCCGGCTCTTCCTCAGCCAGGGCTACGAGAACACCACCGTCGACCAGATCGCCGAGGCGGTGGAGGTCTCCCAGCGCACGTTCTTCCGCTACTTCGCCAGCAAGGAGGAGGTGGCCCTCGCCCCGCTGACCGGCGTCGACGACGCCTTTCTCGCGGCGCTGGGCGACCGCCCGCCGACCGAGAGCCCGCTGCAGGCCATGCGGGGCGCGTTCCGCGCCGTGCTGGACCAGGTCAGGAGCGGCGAGGTGGCGGGCGTGAACGCCGATCTGCACATGGCGATGATGCGGCTGGTCGAGAGCACGCCCGGGCTGCTCGCGCCCCGGCTGCGGCAGACGGAGGAGATGGAGGCCCGGCTGGTCGCGGTGATCGCCGCCCGCGAGGGCATCGACCCCGAGCAGGACCCCCGGGCGCATCTGATCGTGGCCATCTTCAGCGCCGTGGGCCGGGTCATCACCCGCACCCGCTACCAGGGGGACGGGCCCGGCGCGGAGGACGAGGCGAACGTCGACGACATCGCCGCGGCGATGGAGGCCGGCCTCGACCGCATGGGCCCCGACCTCTTCGGCTCCTGGCGCTGACGCCCGCGCTTCAACGCGTCTTTCACGGCCGGCTGTGACGCTGGTGTCAACGCCGGCCGACGGCCGCGGGCAGGGAAGGGCACGGGCGCCGGGGTACGGACTCCGCGGGGGTGAGTCCGATGCCCGGACGCAGCCCTTCCGCGCGGCGCGCCGGCCGGCGCGACCCCGTGGCGCACGGGCGGACCGCCGACCGAGCCGCGACACGCACCAGGAGGGGACGGCTGAGGTGGGTGGTCAGCCGCGCCGACGGGGCGGGTGGGGAGCCTCGGCGCCCGGGAGGGGGGCGCCGATGAGCTCGCACAGCGCAGCCGCGCGCCGCTGGTGGGCGTCGGCCGCCTCCGGCCGGCCCAGGGCGCGCAGCGCGTCCCCCAGCGCGCCGAGCGCCTGGGCCGTGCCCAGCCGGTGGCCGCTGCGCCCGTGGTTCGCGACCGCCGCCTCCGCCGCCTCCCGCGCCGCCGCCGGCTCGCCCAGCAGCAGCCGGGCGCGGGCGAGCTCGACCAGGGCGGCGCCCTCCAGCACGGCCAGCCCGCACTCCCGGGACGTCGCCAGCGCCGCCTCGGCGGCGACAGCGGCGTCGGCGCCGCGCCCCTGCCGCCGGTGGACCTCCGCGAGGCCGATCCGGGCCGCCGCCTCCGCGCGCCGGCAGCCGGTCTCCCCGGCCAGCCGCAGCGCGAGGGCGTGGTGCTCGGCCGCACCGGGCGCGTCGTCGAGCCGGCTCAGGACCGTGCCGAGCACCTGGTGCACATCGGCCTCGAAGAGCCGGCGGTGAGTGCGGTGGACCACGCTCAGCGCCGCGCTGACGTGCTTGAGCGCCAGATGGTGCTCGCCGCTGTCGCGGCAGACCACCGCCAGGTCGCGCAGCGCGCCCTCCTCCACGTACGAGGGCGGCGGCTGGTCGGACGGCGCCAGCACCTCCTCCAGGTGCCGCACGGCCTCCCCGTGGCGGCCCCTGCGGTGCTGGGCGATGCCCATGCCCCAGGTGGCGAAGGCCGCCGCGGCCGGATAGCCGCTGCGCTCCGCCGTCGTACGGGCGCGCCGGAACAGGTCGAGGGCCGCGTCGAACCGGCCCCGGTCCAGCCGGAGGAAGCCCATCTGCCCCAGCGAGAGCGCCTCGCCCGCCGCGTGCCCGATGGAGCGGAACGCCTCCAGCGCCCGGCGGGCGTGGTCGCGGGCCGGGTCGGGCCGGCCCAGCGCCTGCTGGGCGGCGGCCAGCACCAGCAGCGCGCCGCCCCGCTCGATGGAGAGCCCGGCGCGGCGCAGCGCGGCCACGGCCAGCTCGCTGTGCCGGACGGCGGCCGCGTACTCGGCCATCTCCCAGCGGACGTTGCCCAGGCTCCAGTGCATCAGGCCCTGGCCGCAGCGGTCGCCCGCGGCCTCGGCGGCGCCCAGCCCGGCCAGCGAGATCCGCAGCCACTCGGCCTTGCTGCCGCCGCTCATCAGGTGCAGATAGCCGTGCAGGGTGTGGGCGACCTCCCAGGCGAAGGGGTACGGGCCGGTGCGGGCGGCGTGGTCGATGGCGGCCAGCAGATTGCCGCGCTCCTCGTTCAGCCAGCCCAGGGCGTCGAGGGGGGAGCCGAAGTCCAGGGGCGCGACCGGGGCGCCGCCGGCCTCCGGGCAGGGGACGGGGAGATGCGAGTAGAACTCCCCGTACAGGCCGCGGGCGGCGCCGTCGGCGGTGGACTGGTACCAGGCCAGCAGGCGGCGCAGCGCGGTGTCCCGCTCCTCGGCGGTGTCCTCCTCCTCGCACCGCTCACGGGCGTACAGGCGCACCAGGTCATGGAAGTGGAACCGGCCGGCCCGGTAGGTCTCCAGCAGGTTGCGGGAGACCAGGAGGTCCAGGAGGCGGTCGGTCTCCGCCGCGGGGGCACCGGCGAGGGCGGGGGCGGCCGCGGCCGGCACATCGGTGCCGGGGACCAGGCCCAGCAGCCGGAAGAGCCGGCGGGCGTCGGCCGGCAGGGCGGCGTACGACAGGTCGAAGGCGGCCCGTACGGCAGTCTCCTGGTCGCCGTCGACATTGAGCTCGGCCAGCCGGTTCCCCTCGCGCAGCTCCCGCGCCAGGTCGGCGATGGCGCGGTGCGGACTGCCGATGAGGTTGGCGGCGCACACCCGCAGGGCCAGCGGGAGGCAGCCGCAGAGCCGGGCCAGCTCGGCCGCGGCCGCCGGCTCGGCCCGTACGCGTTCCTCGCCGACGATCCGGGCGAGCAGCGTGACGGCCTCCTCCTCGCTGAAGACGGTCAGGCCGATGCGCTGGGCGTCGTGGAACGCGGTGAGGCCGCGCAGGTCGTTGCGGCTGGTGACGACGACCAGGCAGGTCGGCGAGCCGGGCAGCAGGGGGCGCACCTGGTCGAGCTCGGCGGCGTCGTCCAGCAGGATCAGCAGCCGCTTGTCGGCCAGCAGCGACCGGTACAGGGCCGCCTTCTCGTCCTGGCTCTCCGGCACGAGCGCGGGGGCCACGCCGAGGGCGCGCAGCATATGGCCGAGCGCCTCGTCGGCGCCGGCGGGCGCGGCGTGGGCGTAGCCGCGGAGGTTGACGTACAGCTGGCCGTCGGGGAAGCGGTCGGCGACGCGGTGCATCCAGTGGACGGCGAGCGTGGTCTTGCCGATGCCGGCGGTGCCGGTGACGGAGGTGATGACGAGGGTGCGGCCGGGGCCCGGGTCGCCGTCGGAGAGCAGCTCGTCCAGCCGGCGCACATCGCCCTCGCGGCCGGTGAACGCGGCGACGTCCGGGGGGAGTTGGCGCGGCACGGGCATGGCCGGGCGGGGCCCGGCACGGCCCTCGGGGGCGGGCGCCCCGGGCCGGTCCAGCAGCGGGTCGGCGAGCAGCACCTGCTGGTGGAGCCGCTTGAGGGGGCGGCCGGGTTCGAGGCCGAGCTCGTCGGCGAGCAGGCGGTAGATCTGCCGGTAGGCGGCGAGGGCGTCGGCCCGGCGGCCGCACCGGTGCAGGGCGAGGATCAGCTGGGCCCACAGCCGCTCGCGCAGCCGGTGCTCGCCGACGAGCGCGCGGACCTCGTCGATCACGTCCTGGTGCCGGCCGAGGGCCAGCAGCGCGTCGAGCCGGTCCTCGCGGGCCACCAGGCGCAGTTCCTCCAGCCGGGCCGCCTCGGCGACGGCGAAGCTGCGCCCGTCCACGCCGGTGAGGGCGGCGCCGTCCCACAGCGCGAGGGCCCGGTCCAGCAGGCGTACGGCGTCCTCCGGGCGCTGCACGCCCAGCGCGTCGCGGGCCCGTTGGGCGAGCCGCACGAACTGGGTGGCGTCCACCTGGTCGTCGGCCAGCCGCAGCGCGTAGCTGGTGTCCTTGGCGCCGCCGACGCTCACCAGCACCTCGAAGCCGAGGCGGCCGCGGCCGCGGCGGTCGGGCTCCAGCACTCTGCGCAGGTGGAGGACGTGGGCCCGCAGGGTGGCGGCCGCGGCGGCGCCGTCGGGGACGTCGCCCTCCCAGAGCAGGTCGATCAGCCGGGCTCTGCTGATCGCCTGGCCGCGGGCGAGCACGAGGGCGGCGAGCAGCACGCGCTGCTGCGGGCCGAGGCCGATCTCGCGGCCGCCGGCCTCGACGCGGACGGGGCCGAGGATGCGGATGCGTAACGCGCCGGGTGGCGAGGGGCTCTCCGCTGTGCCCTTGTCCGGTCCCGTACGCGCTCCCGTGCCCGTCCCCGTATGCGCTCC
Source organism: Streptomyces sp. URMC 123 (assembly GCF_051386515.1). NCBI lineage: Bacteria > Bacillati > Actinomycetota > Actinomycetes > Kitasatosporales > Streptomycetaceae > Streptomyces > Streptomyces sp. URMC 123. The sequence continues at coordinate 13,150 of NZ_JBPQTV010000171.1, forward strand.
CGTACGCGTTCCCGTGTCCGTTCCGGCACGTGTTCCTCTGTTCGTGCCGCCGGCACCACCGACGTTTTCAGCAGGCGTGCTCACTGCTTCCCCCTCGCGTTCGGTC
>NZ_JBPQTV010000172.1:0-13177 GCF_051386515.1 Streptomyces sp. URMC 123
CTCGCCGCCCCCGCGCCCCAGCCGTCCGACCCCGTACGCCGCGCGCTGGACCAGGTGCTGGCCGACGGCATCGTCGGCGCCCAGGTGCGGGTGGTGCGGGACGGGCGCGTACGGACCGTGCGCGCCGGCTCCGCCACGCTGAACGGCCACCGCCCCGTACCGGAGAACGGACGGTTCCGGATCGGCAGCGTCACCAAGACGTTCGTCGCCACCGTTCTGCTGCGACTGGCGGCCGAGGGCGCGCTCGACCTCGACGCCCCCGTGGCGCGCTATCTGCCCGGCCTGCTGCCGGCCGACCGGAACGCCATCACCGTACGCATGGTGCTCCACCACTCCAGCGGGCTGGCGAACTACGTCGACGCCCTCCCCACGCAGGGCGAGGCGTTCCTGCGCGACCGCTTCCGGCACCACGACCCCCGGCGGCTGATCGCCCTCGCCGCGGCCCGGCCGCCGCTCTTCCCGCCCGGCGGCGGATGGGAGTACTCCGACACCAACTACCTGGTGGCGGGCGAACTCATCAGGGCCGTCACCGGCCGGAGCTGGGAGACGGCAGTGACCGAGCGCATCATCCGGCCGCTCGGCCTGCACGCCACCCGCGCCCCCGGCGACGACCCCCACGTCCGCGGCCCGCACGCGCGCGGCTATCTCACGGTCGGCGAGGGCGACGCCCGGCGCGCCGTCGACATCACCGAGCTCAACCCCACCATCGCCGGCGCCGCCGGCGCGATGACCTCCAGCGTCGCCGACCTCGACCGCTTCCTCACCGCGCTGGTCTCCGGCGAGCTGCTCCCCGCCGACGCCCTCGCCGAACTCACCCGGGACGAACCGGGCTCCCACGGCTACGGCCTGGGCATCACCCGCTTCGACACCTCCTGCGGGGTGACGGCCTGGGGGCACGGCGGCGAGATCCACGGATATCTCGCCCTGGCCGCCACCACGCGTGGCGGTGACCGCAGACTGGCCTGGTCCCTGACCACCCGCCGGTTCGGCGCCGTGGAGTCCGCGCCCCTGAAGGACTCCGTGCCGAAGCTGATCGACGCGGCCCTCTGCGGCTGAGGCGCCCCCCGCGGCACCCCATCGCAACGGCCCGGTGGGCCCGGCTCCATGAGCCGGGCCCACCGGGCCGTTGATGTCACTTCAGCGCGGCGTCGACCGTGCTGGAGGCACCGGAAGCGGTCGACTGCGCGGCCGAGTCGACGGTGTCCTTGGCGGCGCGTACGTCAGCCGTGGGGCGCCGGGCCCGGCAGCGTGGCCGGGCGGGCGGCCGCGTCGGCCCAGCGGGCCAGCTCCTCCGGCGTACGGGGGCCGCCGGCCGGCCCCACCAGCAGGCCGTGCGCCCGGAGCACCTCGCCCGCCACCACCCCCCAGGGCCGGTGCAGACCCGCCGCCCGCACCAGGTCCCGGTCGGCGAGGATGTCCTCCGCGGGCGCGGTCCACAGCCCCTCCGGCGTCAGCACCGCCGCCTCGTCCGCCCACCGCAGCGCGAGGTCCACGTCGTGCGTGGCCATCACCACGGTGGTGCCCGCGTCATGCAGCCGGCCCAGCGTGTCCAGCAGCCGCTCCTGGCCGTCCGGGTCCAGCCCGGCCGTCGGCTCGTCCAGGATCAGCACCCGCGGGCGCATCGCCACCGCCCCCGCGATCGCGGCCCGCTTGCGCTGGCCGTACGAGAGCAGATGCGTCGGCCGGTCCCGCAGCGCCGTGATGTCCAGCGCCTCCAGCGCCTCCGCCACGCGCGAGCGCACCTCCGGCTCCGGCAGCCCGAGGTTCATCGGGCCGAACGACACGTCCTGCCCCACCGAGGCCGCGAACAGCTGGTCGTCCGGGTCCTGCACCACCAACTGCACGGCGGAGCGCAGCCGGGTCAGCCCCGCCCGGTCGTACGAGACCTCCTCGCCCTCCAGCAGCAGTCGGCCGCTCGCACAGCGCAGGCCCCCGCTCAGCAGCCGGAGCAGGGTGGTCTTGCCACTGCCGTTGCGCCCCAGCAGGGCGACGCGCCGGCCGGTGGGGACCGAGAGGTTCACTCCGTGGAGGACGGCGGGCCCGTCCTCGTAGGCGTATCCCGCCTCGACGAGTTCCACGACGGGCTGCGCGGTCATGGCAGAAGCCTTTCGAGAGCGAAGGTGAGGGCCCCGACGCCGGCCAGCAGCCCGGCGGAGGCGGCCAGGAAGCGGGGGGAGACACGGGCCTCGGGCACCAGCACCCGCAAAGTGCCGTCGTAGCCGCGGCTCGCGAGCCCCGACTGGAGGCGCGCGGCCCGGTCGAAGGCGCGTACGAACGCGATCGCGCCCAGCCCGGCGAGGGAGCGCCAGGTGGCGGCCCGGGTGGTGTGCCCGAGCCGGGCCGCCTGCGCCTGGCGCACCCGCGAGACGGTGTCCAGCAGCAGAAAGCTCATGCGGTAGCTGACCAGGGCGACATCCACCACGGCCGGCGGCACACCGGCGCGCACCAGCCGCGGCAGGACGTCGGACACGGGCGTGGTGAAGGCGAACAGCAGCACCCCGAGCGAGGCCGCCGAGGTGCGCAGCAGCAGCCCGCCGGCGTGCGCGGGCCCGTCCGGGGCGGCCGACAGCAGGCCCTCCGGGCCGCCCACCTGGACCAGCAGGGGGAGGGCGCCGGTGACGCAGAAGCCGAGCGGGACGCGGAACGCCCGCCACAGCCGGCGGGGAGCCACCCCCGCCGGCCCGAGCAGCACGCCCAGGGCCGCGAGGGCCACCAGGGCGGCCCCGGGCCACGGGGGCAGCGAGATCGCCAGAACGGTCAGACCGAGGCCCAGGACGGCCTTTTCCAGGGGGTGGCGGCGGCGCCAGCGACTGCTGTGCGCCGCCGCGTCGATGGGCAGCACGGTGTCGTCGCCGTTCCGCCGCGGATCACGGCCGCGGGGCGGCGGCGCCGCTCCCGGCCGGTCGGCCCGGCTCGGCGCCCGACTCCCGGGCCTCCGGCTCGGCAGCCCTCCCGGAAGCCCCGGAAGCCCCCGCAGTCCCGGAAGCCGGTGCGGGTGAGGCCGCCGAGGCCGCCGCAGCAGTCGGGGCCGCCACCGACCGGGCCACCGCCTGGGCCTCGCCCTGCCGACGGCCCTTGCGCAGCCCGAAGTAGTACGCCAGTACCCCCGCGCCGATGGCGGCCTGCAGGGCGAACAGCGCCGACTCCACCTCACCGGACGGCGGCTCGTACAGCGGCGAGAACCACGGCTCGTAGTCCGGCTTCAGCTCCGTGATGGCGGCCTCCGCCTGCGCGTCCGCACCGGCGAACGGCTCCTCCTTGTGGTCCCCCATGCCGAGGGCCAGCGGAAGCACCGCCAGGGCCGCCACGATCGCCAGCAGCAGGATGTTGATCTTCGCGTTGCGGCTCATCGGACCACGGCCTCCTTCGTGTCACCGGCGTCGCCCGCGTCACCCGCGTCGGTGCCGCCCGCGCTGGTGCCGCCCTTGCTGCTGCCGTCCGCGTCGCCGTTGCCCGCGTCGGTGTCGCCCGCGTCGGCGCTGCCCGAGCCGCCGGCCCGGCCGCGCCGCGCGAAGAGCCCGAGCCGGGTCAGTTCGCCCTTGCTGGACTGGATCAGCAGCCGCACCACCAGCACCGTCAGCAGACCCTCGCTGATCGCCAGCGGGATCTGGGTCACGGCGAAGATGCCGCCGAACTTGGCGAGCGCGCCGAGGAAGCCGCTGCTCGGGTCGGGGAACGCGAGCGCGAGCTGGACGCTGGTGACGCAGTAGGTGACCAGGTCCGCCACGAACGCGCCACCGAACACGCCGACCATCAGCGGCGCGTCGACACGGCGCAACAGCCGGTAGACGGCGTAACCGGCCCAGGGGCCCACGATCGCCATGGAGAAGACGTTCGCGCCCAGGGTGGTGAGCCCGCCGTGCGCCAGCAACAGGGCCTGGAACAGCAGGGTGATGGTGCCCAGCACGGCCATGATGGGCGGCCTGAACAGCATCGCGCCCAGACCCGTACCGGTCGGATGGGAACAGCTGCCCGTCACCGACGGGATCTTCAGGGCGGAGAGGACGAACGTGAAAGCGCCGGAGGCTCCGAGCAGCAGGGTGCTCTCGGGGTGGGCCTTGACCTCACGGGTGAGGGCCCGGACGCCGTGGACTACGAACGGGGCTGACGCGGCGCCCCAGGCGACCGCGTGCAGTGGGGGCAGATACCCCTCGGCTATATGCATGGGTGGGAAGACCTCTCCAGCACCTCGTGGATGGACAACGCGCCCTGGCCGGTCTCCTGGCTGACGGGTCATGCCGCCCGGTTCTCCGCCTTCCCAGCCGTGGCGCGGTTTCCCGTGCCCGACCAGTGGCTCCCCTGGGTGGGGGTGGAGTCGAACTTCCCGATCACAGTGGCGAGGGCCGCACCGGCATCACACCGGTTTCCCGTTCACCAAGGCGGTGTGACATTAGTGGTCAGGGGCAAGGTAGGACAACCCGCGCGCGGGTGTGAGCCCCGGCGCACAACTGCCGCGTACCCTGCTGCGACGCACCCACGCGGGGCTCGTGGGGGGACGGCTCGGGCGTACGCGCGCCCGCCCCCGGCGCGTGGCGCCGGCCCCCGCGCGCCGGGCCCCGCGCGGGCGCGCCGCGCCCCGGCGGGCGGTTCAGGGCTCGCCCACCCGAACCGCCGGCAGCCCCAGCCGGGCCGGCGTGTCGTCGTCGAACGCGTCGAGGAACGCGCCGAGAAAGTCCGTCAGATGCTCCAGGGAGCGGGCGGCGAACAGGACCGGCTGATAGCCGGAGATCTGGTACCGGGTCGCCGCCATCCGGGGAACGTCGAGTTCGTACACCTGGTTCCGCGCCATCTGGGCCAGCTCGCCGTACGAGGACAGCAGCGCCGCGCCGTACGCCTTGACCTCCCCGTTCTCGACCATGACGCCGTACTCGAGCGTGAACCAGTACAGATGGCTGATCAGCTCCAGCGCCTCGGCGGTCCGCACCCGCATGGCCGCCCGGCCGACCGTGCGGTAGAGGTCGGCGAAGCGGGGGTCCGACAGATGGATGCCATGGCCGAAAACGTCGTGGAGGACATCCGGCTCGGGGGTGTAGAGCGGCATCGCGGGATGGCGGACGAACTGTACGGCGTGGAAGTAGCCGCGCTCCATCGATCCGAGGAAGCGCTTGTTCTCCACGACCCCGCCGGCGAGGGTGAAGTCGAAGCCGGTCAGGGCGCGCAGCCGGGCACCGACCTCGCCGTGCTGCGGTACGTGGTCCGCGGGCACGGGCGCGCCCTCCCGCGCCTCCAGCACGGCCCGGCAGGCGTACGCCGGGTGCGCGACGGCCAGCGCGGCGTGGACCGTGCGCCAGGTCGCGTGCTCGGCCTCGGTGTACTCCACGTACGGGGACGGCTCGCCCACGCGGTGGCCGTGCGCCAGCCGCGCCAGCGCGTTCCGCCGCTCCAGATAGCGGATGTCACGCTGGCCGGGATGCTGCGCGGCCGGACCGAGCCGGCCATCGGGCGCCACCGGGGTACGCGTCCACACCCTTCCCATGACAGCACAGGGGCGGGGCTCCCGCAGGGGCAGCGGGTGACGTACGGGGCGCTCGACGCGACCCGGCTCAGGAAGCGGGCCGGCTCAGGAAGCGGGCCGGTCCGAGGGCTTGGCCCAGGGGCTGACGCCCAGCTTGCCCGTGGTGCCGATGTCCACGGGAGCGTCCGGGGTCACCGTCTGCCAGCCCTGCCCGTCGGCGGGCGCGACGCTCAGGTGCTTGCCGTTCACGGGCGCGCCGTAGCCCGTCACCGTGTTCCGCCAGACGATCCCCGCCACCGCCTTCTCGCCGGGCTGCAGGGTCACCTGCTGCGGGGCGGCGTCGAAGGAGGGGAGGACGGAAATGCCGAACGACCCCTTGCCGACCTTGACGTCGAGCGGCTTGCGGGCGTCGTCGAGGACGCGCAGCGGGGGGTAGCCCTTCACGGTGTACGGGGTGGTGCCGCGATTGACCAGCTCCAGGTTCATCACCCGCAGCCCCATGGCGGCATCGGACGACCCCGCCATGATCACGACGCCCGAGGCCGGGGTCGGCGACTCCCCGGGCGTCCCCGGCCCGGACGCCGGCGGCGAGCCCTGCGGGGACCCCGCCGCGGACGGGGCGGGGGAGCCGGCCGGGGCGGCGGACGCCCCCGGGGCACCCGAGGGCGACGAGGCGGGGGCGGCCGCGGGAGGGCTGTCGGTGCACGCGGTCAGCAGCACGGCGGCACCCGCCAGCGCTGCCCAGTACCGGCGGTGGGCCCTGCCTCGTGCCATGATCGGCTCTCTGCTCATGCGGATGATCGTCCCATGACCGGCGAACGTACGCTCGACCGGTCGCCGGTCGCCGGTCGCCAGTCGCCGTTCCCCGGCTCCCGCACGGAAGCCGGTCGACGTCCCGGTACCTCCCCTACGCCTCCCCTACGCCGAAGACCTGCCCTTCAGGTGGCCGGACACCAGGGCGACGACCGTCAGCGCCCCCAGGACGACGGCCAGCCAGACGGCACCGTCCAGTACGGCCATCACCATCAGCGCGAGCATGACCACAAGGGCTGCGACGAAATAGTGCTGCTCGCGTCTGTCCTCCTTGCGCTCGACCTTCCTCTTGGCGTCCAGATATCGAGGGTCGGCAGGGCTTGTATCAGGGGGCAGCTTTCCGGCGCGCAGGATGCGCCGGTGGTCGTGCCACGGCATCTTTCCCTGCTTGATGCGGCGGCTTACGCGCCGTTCCTCCTTCCACTTCTCGCCCGGGGGCAGGGTCCGCAGCCACTCCTGCCTGTCCCGTGTGTAGTACCGGTTGCCGTAGAGCTTGAGGTCGTCCTTTTCCTGGAGACGCCGGAGGTCGGCGGTGCTCATCTGTTCGGGCGGGGGCTCGTAGTATCGCCGTAAGCCATCGGCGATCACTTCGGGGGAGACGGATTGCCCGAAGTCGATCCGGTCGGCGTTGTACTGGGGGCCGTTGACCTGCTGACCCTGCTGGTTGAACGTGGCTCCCTGCCCCCGGTCGCGCCCGGAGCGTCTTCGGTCACGGTCGCGCGGGTCAGCCACCGAGGAACACCCCGACGGCACTGGCGAAGTCGTTCACGATGGCCGCGACCATGCCCCCCATGGCCAGGAGGCCGGCCAAGCGGCCCCGCGCGGCGGCGATGTCCCCGGCCTCCAGCTCTCCCCGCGCCGCGATCAGCTCGGCGGTCACCTGCTCGCGGGTGGCGGTGGGAACCTCCAACTCCCGCACGGCGTCCACCGCCCGGCCGAACTCCCGCGCCACCGTCCGAGCGTCGATGGGGCTGTGGTCCCCGTGCGTGACATTGACGGTGTCGCCCATGTACTGATTGCCGTAAACCGTCTGCCTGTCCTGGTTGAACGTTGCCATGTCTGCATCATGCCGCAACTGCCCATGCGCCGCAGAGTGCTTGGCGGCCGCCCGGCCCTCCTCCGCGGCCGTCACCGCCCGGCCCTCCTCCGCGGCCGTCACCCCGTAACGCCCTGCCAGTGTCGCCACGGCGCGGGCCACCGCCTCTCGGAGGGCGGGCGGGCCCAGCACCTCCGCCTCGGCGCCCAGGCCCAGCAGATCGCCCACCGCCACCGCCTGGCCCTCGACGGCCATCTCCGCCCGCACCCAGCCCTCCTCGTCCGGTGGACCGGCGGTCTCCAGGGCCCGGACGCCCACCGCCCCGAAGCGCCAGGGCAGCAGCCGCTGGGCGATCGGTGAGAGCCGCAGCAGCGCGGTGTCCCGGCGCAGGGCGGCCCCCAATCGGTCCTGCGTGCGCTGCCAGTACGCCGGCAGGTCGAACCCCTCCGGCCGGTCGAACCGCGCCCCCGTCTGCTCGGCGGCCAGAAGCCGCGAGACGCGATAGGTCCGGGCCTCGCCATCGGCGAGGGCCACGCAGTACCAGATGCCGCTCTTGAGCACGACGCCCAGCGGCCGCAGTTCGCGCTCCCGCTCCTCCCCGCCCCAGCGGCGATAGCGCACCCGCAACACCCGCTGCTCCCACACCGCCTCGGCGACCGCCGCCAGATGGGGCACCGGGTCGGCGTCGCGGAACCACCCCGGCGCGTCCAGGTGGAACCGCTCCTGAACGCGCCGGGCCCGCTCCGCCGGCTCCCCCGGGAGGGCGGCGTACACCTTGAGCTGAGCCGTGGTCAGCACCGCGCCGAGGCCCAGGTCCCGGGCCGGGCCCGGTGCTCCGGAGAGGAAGAGGGAACCGGCCTCGGCGTCGGTGAGCCCCGTCAGCCGGGTGCGGTAGCCGTCCATCAGCCGGTAGCCGCCCGCGGGCCCGCGATCGGCGAGGACCGGGACGCCGGAGGCGCCGAGCGCCTCGATGTCGCGGTAGACCGTGCGGACCGACACCTCCAGGGCGTCGGCGAGCTCCGGGGCGGTCGTCCGCCCTCGGTTCTGGAGCAGCAGCAGAAGGGAGAGAAGCCGGTCGGCACGCATGCGGATCATTCTCGCGCCGTACCTGACAGTAGATGTCAGGTACGGCGATCAGGCTGGGGTCGCACCGCGGGCCGAACGCCCGTGGGACGACGCACGACCGAGAGGACCACCATGCCGACGAAGGCCGCCATGCCCACGAGGGCCACCGCGCTCACCGAGACCACTGGGACCTTCACGTTCGCCGACTGGCAGGAGCGGGTCGTGGGCCCCGAGGGCCGGGAGGGCCCCCGGCTCGCCCACGCGACCGTGACCAACGCCTTCTCCGGCGGCATCGAGGCGTCCGGCACGCTCTGCGAGTACACCATCGCCTATCTCACGGACACCACCGGCACGTTCACCGGCATGCAGCACTTCTCCGGGGCCGTGGACGGCCGCACGGGGGCGTTCGTCGTCGAGGAGCGCGGCTCCTTCGCCGCGGACGGCACGGTGCGCTGCGTGTTCGAGGTCGTGCCCGGCTCCGGAACGGGCGAGCTGGCCGGACTGAGCGGCAGGGGCGGCTTCACCGCGGTCCACGGCGAGCCCACCGTCCCGTACACCTTCGCCTACGAGGTGGGTCGGGCCTCGTCCGACCAGGCTCAGGACGCCTGAATGGTTGATCCCAAGGGGTCGGCTCCGTATGGCTCTGTATCCGCGAGCGCGGTACGCGGAGCCGGCACGGGCTGATCATCGCTTCGGGGTCTCGATGGCGTGCAGGGCCCGCTCGGCGATCTGCCGCAGGTATGGGACGAGTTCGGGCGGGCCGAGCAGGGTGTAGGCGACCCGGAGCGCGGTGATGCGGAAGGCCAGGTATTCGGGGAGTCCACGGCCGTGCGCAGGCGGCAGCGGTGCGTGTCGAGGTGTTCCAGGACGCCGAGGGACGCCGGTACGAGCTCGGCGGCGCGTTCGATGGGTGCGTGCACGATCAGTTCGGCACGGCAGGTGCCCGGTCCGGCGGCCAGGGCGTCGGCCACGTAGGCGGCGGCGTCCTGGCCGTCGGGCAGGGTGCGCGCGGGCACGCGGGCGCCGGTGCGGTGGAGCTCGCTGATCCGGTCGACGCGGAAGGTGCGCCAGTCGGCGCGGTCGAGGTCGTACGCCAGCAGGTACCAGCGTCGTCCCGCGGCCACCAGGCGGTGGGGTTCGGCCACGCGCCGGAGGGACTCGCCGCGGCCGGGTGTGTAGCTGAAGCGGATCTTCTCGTGAGCCACGCAGGCGGCGGCGAGCACGGCGAGCAGCTCGGGGTCGGCCCCCGGGCCGCTCTGAGGGACGGCGATGGCCGCCTCGGCGAGCTGGTTCACCCGGCGCCGCAGGCGGGAGGGCAGTACCTGCTCCAGCTTGGCCAGGGCCCGCAGCGAGGTGTCCTCGATGCCGGTGACCGCCGCGGTGGCGGCCGCACGCAGGCCGATCGCGATGGCGACGGCCTCGTCGTCGTCCAGGAGCAGCGGCGGCATGGCCGTGCCGGCGCTGAGCCGGTAGCCGCCGGTGTTGCCGTGCGCGGCGTGCACGGGGTAGCCCAGCTCGCGCAGGCGGTCGATGTCGCGGCGGATGGTGCGGCCGGTGACACCGAGGCGCTCGGCGAGCTCGGCACCGGTCCGTTCGCGCGGGCTCTGCAGCAGCGACAGGAGCTTCAGCAGACGGGCGGCGGGGTCCCTCATGCGCATCACTATGCGGGATGACTAGGACGTTGAGTGACCTATTGGACTTCTACGATCGAGCCATCGGGCAAAAGGCCCGGAACAACCCCCTATGTCTCTGTTTGAGGAAGGCGGACCTGTCAATGGCCACCAAGGAATCCCTCCAGCTCTTCACGCCGATGCTCTACGTGCACGGCAGTCTGGAGGCCATCGCCTTCTACACCGATGTCTTCGGCGTCGAAGAGATCGCCGAGCGCACCATGCTGCTGTCCCAGGTGCCCGGCATGGACAAGACACCGGGCGCGGACAAGACGGTCGTCTACTCCAAGCTCCAGTTCCCCGATGGCAGCGCCCTGAGCGTCGCCGAGCTGACCGCCGACTCCTCCGCCGGGAACGGCCCCGTGATCGGCAGCAACATCCATGTCGGCTTGCAGTACACCGACCCCGCCGAGCAGCGGACGGCCTTCGACAAGCTCGCCGAGGGCGGCACCGTCCTGGAAGCCCTGGAGAGGAAGTTCTGGGGCGTCGCCTACGGCATCGTCCAGGACAAGTACGGCGTCATCTGGGAGTCCAACTGCTACCTGCCCGAGGGCGAGGACGCCGACACGGCCGGATAGCACGGCGTTCCTCTCCGGCGGGGCGCACGGCGTACCGGCGCCACAAGAGGCGGCACCGGCCCGCCCGCAGTCCGCACCGATCCCTTGGAATCGATCGTCCAGGGACAGACCCTCTAGGGGCAGGACTCCTCGAACTTGACCGCCTTCAGGGCGACCGGCTGCCCGGTCAGCTTCGTGCCCGGGGCGGGGGTCTGCGCGCACACCTTCCAGTTCGACTCGATGAGGACATTGCGGTTCCCCGTCGCGTCCTCGACCTGAAGGCTCGCGCCGGAGTCCAGCGACTGGCGGACCGCCTTCACGGACTTGCCCGTGACGTCGGGCATGGTCCCGCCGGCCTCCTTCCGCTCCTGGGAGCCCTGCCCTCCCGCGTCGCGGTCGGGGCAGGTCTCGTCCAGCTTCACCGCCCCCAGGTCGACCTTGGTGGTGATGGGGTGGCTGCCGGGCGCGGGGGTCTGGAAGCAGACCTTCCACTGGCGGTCCAGGATCTGATTGCGCCCCCGCCCGAGCGCGTCGTGGGACGTCAGATGGAGGAAATCGCTGTCCTGAGCGGTGTCCTGGGCCGCCTGGAGGCCCTTGCCCACGAGGTCGGGCAGCCGGCCGGCCTTGCCGCTGCCCTGTCCCGCCTGCCCCTGGCCGTCGGCGGGCGCCGAGCTCGCTCCGGTGCCCTTCCCGGCGGGGGAGGAGGAGCCGGTGTCACCGCACGCGGTGCTCATCAGCAGCAGGGCGGCGGCGAGGGGCGCGGCGGCGATGTATCGGTTTCGCATGAGCCTGATGCTGTCGCCCGAGAAGGCGCGGCGACGCCGGTCCTCGCGCTCTGTGACCGTCCTGTGACCGCGACCGGACGGTCACCGCTCTCGGCCCGCGGCCGTTTCGTGGCGGAACGCCGTCCCGCGCGCCCGTACCGCCCGGAGCCGGGGGGCGATCGCCCGCCGGCCCGCTTGACCGTTCGAGGGTCCGACTACTCGACGACGAGCTCCACCGGCACATTGCCCCGCGTCGCCCGGGAGTACGGGCACACCTCGTGCGCCTTCTTGACCAGCAGGTCCCCGGTCTCGCCCGACAGGGACTCCGGCAGCTCGACGCGGAGCGTCACGGCGAGCGCGAAGCCCGACTCGTCCTTGCCGATCCCGACCTCGGCGGTCACCGACACCTCGCTGGTGTCGACCTTCGCCTGGCGGCCGACGAGCCCCAGGGCGCTGGCGAAGCACGCGGCGTAACCGGCCGCGAAGAGCTGCTCGGGGTTGGTGCCCTGGCCGTTGCCGCCGAGCGCCGGCGGCGCCGCCAGGGGGAGGTCCAGCCGGCCGTCGGAGCTGACGGCACGGCCCTCGCGGCCGTTGGCGGTGGCGACAGCGGTGTACAGCGCGTCCATGGAAGTCCATCCCTTCGGGGGTCGGCGGCCGGTCTCCCCGGCCGCCCCATCAGTAGAGCGCACAATCAAGTTGTGCGCAACTCAATTGTGGACGAGTGGGTCGGGTATCCTGGGCTCATGACCACGCTGTCCCGGGTGCCCGACGAGGAGCTGCTCCGCCTCGACCACCAGATCTGCTTCTCGCTGAACACCGCTTCACGCGCCTTCGGCGGCGTCTATCGGGTCGCGCTGAAGGACCTGGGCCTGACCTATCCGCAGTACCTGGTGATGCTGGTGCTCTGGGAACACGGCGGCCTGCCGGTCAAGCGGATCGGCGAGCACCTCCGGCTCGACTCCGGCACGCTCTCGCCGCTGCTCAAGCGGCTGGAGGCGATGGGGCTGGTGCGGCGCGAGCGCAGCGCCGCCGACGAGCGGTCCGTCATCGTCCGGCCCACCGAGGCCGGCGCCGAACTGCGGGAGCGCGCCCTGGCCGTGCCGCGCCGGGTGGCCGCGGCGACCGGCCTCTCGGTGGCCGAGATCACCGCGCTCAAGTCCCTGCTGAACCGCGTCACCGATGCCCTCGACCAGGCGCCCCGCGGCGGCGGGGCGTGTGACGAAGCCTGAGGGGCGGAGCTCGACGGGGGGGGGCGCGGCGCGCCGGTCGTCGGCCGCGGTCAGCCCGCGAGGGCTGCGTCGATCCGCTCGTCGAGAATGGCCAGGGCCGCCTCGGAGGTGAGGTGGCCGATCAGGACGTGGGTGGTGAGCCCGTCGGCGAGGGCGAGCAGCGCGTGTGCCGTACGGTCCGTGCCGCTCGCCGGCGCGTCCGGCGTACGACTCTCTCTGCCGGTCCGGTCCTCGCCGCACCGTCCTCGGCCGCTCTCCGCTCGTTCGCTCTCCGCGCGGCTCTGCGCCAGCAGCCGCGCCAGCAGCCCGTGCAGTTCGGCGTAGTTGGCGCGCAGTACTGTCGCGAGCTCGGGGTCGACCGCGGCCTGGGCGACGAACGTGAGCCATACGCGTGCCTCGGCCCGGTGGCGCCGGTCCACCAGGGCGACCTCGTGGAGCACGCGGGTCAGTGGCGTGGCCGGCGCCCCGGTCGGCGCCCCGGCCGTGTCCGCGCCCACCGCCCCTGACGCACGCGCCGCGGGCACCGCACCCGCCGCGGGCCCCGCGCCCCCCGTGCCCGGCGCGCCCACCGCGCCCACCGCGGCGCCG
>NZ_JBPQTV010000173.1:0-13092 GCF_051386515.1 Streptomyces sp. URMC 123
TATAAGAGACAGGGGCATGTCACCCCGGGCCGCCGCCGTTTCCGTTTCCGGGTCTCTCCGCGACCGGCTGGCCGTGCTCGTCTGCCCGTGCTCGTCTGCCCAGTGATTCCCGTCGTGAAACAGTGATGTTTTCTATGAGACATTCATGTCTCATTTGGTTTACGCTCGTCTCATGACCGTGGATCGACAGTACGTACTGAGCCGGGCAGCCGCCCTTCTCACCCGCAAGGCCACCGCCTCCATGGACGAGATCGCGAAGGCCGCGGGGATCAGTCGCGCCACCCTGCACCGGCACTTCGCCGGGCGCGACGCCCTGGTGCGCGCGCTCGGCGTGCTCGGCATCCAGCAGATCGAGGAGTGCCTGGACGCGGCCCGCATCGAGGAGGGCGACCCCGTCGCCGCCGTGCGCCGGCTCGTCGACGAGGCCATGCCGGCCGCCGGCTTCCTCGCCTTCCTCTACGGCGAGAACCAGCTCTACGAGGCCACCGAGATGGACGAGGCGTGGGCGCGCGTCGACGAACGCGTGATCGCCCTCTTCCGCCGCGGCCAGGACCAGGGGCTGTTCCGCATCGACCTCACCCCCGGCTGGCTGTGCGAGGCGCTCTACGCGCTGATCGCCGCCTCCGCCTGGGCCGTGCAGGACGGCCGGGTCGCCCAGCGCGACTCCGGCCGCATGGTCGCCGAATTGCTGCTCGCCGGAATGAAACGGAGCGTGGAGAAGTGAACCGCGACACCGCACAGCTCGCCGCCGAGCGGACCGGAGGCGCGGAGCACCAGGGCCGGCCGGGCCGCTGGCTTGCCCTCGCCGTCCTCGCCCTGGCCGTGCTGCTGGTCGCGGTCGACGCGACCGTCCTGGGCCTGGCCACCCCGTTCCTCAGCGAGGACCTGCGCCCCTCCGGCACCCAGCTGCTGTGGATCGGTGACGTCTACTCGTTCGTCATCGCGGGCCTGCTGGTCTCCATGGGCAGCCTCGGCGACCGGATCGGCCGCAAGAAGCTGCTGCTGACCGGCGCCGTCGCGTTCGGCGCCGTCTCGGTCCTGGCCGCCTACGCGGGCACCCCCGAGACGATGATCGCCGCCCGGGCGCTGCTCGGCGTCGCCGGCGCCACGCTGATGCCGTCCACCCTCGCGCTGATCCGCAACATCTTCCCCGACCCGCGCGAGCGCAGCTTCGCGGTCGGCATCTGGGGCGCCATGGCCTCGGCCGGCGCGGCCGTGGGGCCGGTGGTCGGCGGTTTCCTGCTGGAGCACTTCTGGTGGGGCTCGGTCTTCCTGATCAACCTGCCGGTGATGGTGGTGCTGGTCCTCGTCGGCATCAAGCTGCTGCCCGAGTCGAAGAACCCCGACCCCGGCCCCTGGGACCTGACCAGCGTCGGGCTCTCCCTGGTCGGCATGATCGGCGTGGTCTATTTCGTCAAGGAGCTCGCCGCCCACGGCCTCGGCTGGGACAGCGTGCTCATCGGCATCGCCGGCGCGGCGGCGCTCGTGCTGTTCGTGCGGCGCCAGCTCACGCTGCCCGCGCCGCTGCTCGACATGAGGCTCTTCCGGCACCGGGGCTTCTCGGCCGCGGTCATGGCCGACCTGCTCACCGTCCTCGGGCTCTCCGGACTGGTCTTCTTCCTGTCCCAGTTCTTCCAGCTGGTGCAGGGGCGGACGCCGCTGGAGGCGGGCATCGCCGAGCTGCCGGCCGCGGTCGGCGCGGTGGTCGCCGGCCTGCTCGCCGGCATCGCGGCCCGCCGCTACTCGGTACGGGCGGTGGTCGCGGGCGGTCTCGCGGCCATCGGGCTCGCGCTGGCGGTGCTCATCGGCTTTCACGCGAACACGGCCTACCCCGTGCTCGGCGCGGTGCTGCTGACCGTCGGCATCGGCGCCGGCCTGTCCTTCACGGTCACGGCCGACGTGATCCTCTCCAGCGTGCCCAAGGAGCAGGCCGGCGCGGCCTCGGCGGTCTCGGAGACCGCCTACGAGCTGGGCGCGGCGCTCGGCATCGGGCTGCTCGGCTCCATCGTGATCGGCGTCTACCGGGGCTTCGCCACGCCGGACGGGGTGCCCGGTCCGGCGGCGGACGCGGCCCGCGAGTCGCTGGGCGGCGCGGTGGAGGCGGCGGCGACGCTGCCGGGCGACACGGGGGCCGCGCTGCTGTCGAGCGCGCAGCTCGCGTTCGTCGACGGCCTGCGCATCGCCTGCGGCGTGGGCGCGGCGGTGCTCCTGGCGACCGCGGTCGCCGCGTGGTTCCTGCTGCGGGGCCAGCGGCTGGACGGCGAGTCCACGCCGCACTGAGCACCCGGGGCGCCGGCCCGCGCCGCCGCCCCGGCCCGCCATGACGCCGGCCCGCGAAGGAGCTTTCGCCCCTTCGCGGGCCGGTGTGGCGTTGGTGGCCTCGGCGATTTTCGGCCAAGGTGCGGCGCGGGACGCGAAGGGCGTCAGGCCGCCCGGGCCTTCGTGGCGTACATGTCGACGTACTCCTGGCCGGACAGCCGCATGACCTCGCTCATGACCTCGTCGGTCACGGCCCGCAGGACATATCGGTCCCGGTCCATGCCCTCGTAGCGGGAGAAGTCCAGCGGCTCGCCGAAGCGGACCGTCACCCGGCGGCTGATGCGCGGCACGCCCCGGCCGGTCGGCTGCACCTTCTCGGTGCCGATCATCGCGAACGGCACGACCGGCGCCCCGGTCATCAGCGCCAGCCGGGCGATGCCCGTGCGGCCGCGGTAGAGACGGCCGTCGGGGGAGCGCGTGCCCTCGGGGTAGATGCCGAAGACCTTGCCCTCCTCCAGCACCCGGCGGCCCGTCATCAGCGCCGCCACACCGCCGTGTCCGCCGTCGCGATCCACCGGGATCATCCCGGAGTTGCTGAAGAACCACCCCATCAGGCGACCCTTCACGCCCTTGCCCTTGACGTACTCGTCCTTGCCGATGAAGTACACGTACCGCTTCACCACCAGGCCCAGGAAGAGCGAGTCGATGAAGGTGAGGTGGTTGCCGGCGAGGATCACCGGCCCCTCCGCGGCGATGTGCCGCGCGCCCTCCACCCGTGGGCGGTACAGCACGCGCATGAGCAGTCCGAGGAACGCCTTCAGCAGGATGCGGGACAACGGGCCCTCCGTCGATCGGTCGTGGTGGCTCCGGACGCGCTGCGCGTCCGGGTAGGAACCGCGTACCCCGTCGCGCGCCGTGTTCGCCGCACGTGTGTGCAGACGGGGACGATACTCGTGGGTCACCTCCTCGCGCACGTCGGGTTCACCGGGTGGATACGGGCTGTTGACGCGCGTTCCGCCCGCGTTCGGCGTCCCGTCATGTCCATGAGGGCCTGGAGGGTCTAATATCGGCCAACCATTCGAGGGTTCGTCAGGTGCCGGCAGAGTTCCGGAAGCACACGGACGACCCCGTACGTCCCGGACAAGACGGAAGTCCCGGACGTCACGTACGTCATCGCGAGGAGTGTTCATGCAGCAGGAGCAGCGGCCGGGTCGGCGCGCCCTCTTGGGGGCGGCAGCGGCGGTCGGCGCCGGTGCCGTCGTCCTCGGCGGCGCGGGTGCCGCCGGGGCCACGGAGACCGCCGGGGCCCCCGCCCCGACGGACCGGTACGGCCTGCCGGTGCCCACGGTCGTCGGGCACCGCGGGGCCTGCGGCTACCGCCCCGAGCACACCCTCGGCTCCTACCAGCTCGCCCTGGACATGGGCGCCGACGTCATCGAGCAGGACGTCGTGCCCACCAAGGACGGCCACCTCGTCTGCCGGCACGAGAACGACATCACCGGCACCACCGATGTCGCCTCCCGCCCGGAGTTCGCGGACCGCAAGGCGACGAAGGTCGTCGACGGCGAGTCCCACACCGGCTGGTTCACCGAGGACTTCACCCTCGCGGAGCTCAAGCGGCTGCGCGCCAAGGAGCGCATCCCGGACGTCCGCCAGCGCAACACCGTCTACGACGGCCTCTGGGACGTCCCCACCCTGGAGGAGGTCCTGAAGTGGGCCGACCAGCGGGGCCGTGAGCGCGGCCGCCGGGTCTGGCTGCACATCGAGACCAAGCACCCCACCTACTTCCGCAAGCTCGGCCTCGGCCTGGAGGAGCGGCTGGCCAAGCTGCTGCGCGCCTACGGTCGGCACGGCCGGCAGTCCGCGACCTTCCTCCAGTCCTTCGAGCCCAGCAGCCTCCAGCGGCTCAACCGGCTCGGCGTGGAGTGCCCCAAGGTCGTGCTGCTGGACGACCTCAACGTCCGCCCCTGGGACTTCGTCGAGGCCAACGACCCGCGCACGACCGCCGACCTGATCAAGCCCGAGGGCCTGGCCTGGATCGCGCGGTTCGCCCAGGGCATCGGCCCCTGGGTCAACACCGTCATCCCGCGGGACGCCAACGACAACCTCGGCGAGCCCACCAGCCTGGTGCGCGACGCC
Source organism: Streptomyces sp. URMC 123 (assembly GCF_051386515.1). Taxonomy (NCBI): domain Bacteria; kingdom Bacillati; phylum Actinomycetota; class Actinomycetes; order Kitasatosporales; family Streptomycetaceae; genus Streptomyces; species Streptomyces sp. URMC 123. Next base: position 4,399 of record NZ_JBPQTV010000173.1, read on the forward strand.
CACAAGGCGGGGCTGATCCTCCACCCGTACACGCACCGCAACGAGAACCAGTTCCTGCCCAAGGACTTCCGGCGCGGCACCGACCCGGCCGCGTACGGCGACTCCTTCGGCCTGCTCAAGCGCTTCTTCGAGCTGGGCATCGACGGCATCTTCAGCGACAACCCGGACACCGCGCTGCTGGCCCGCGAGGCCTTCCGCAAGGGCTGATCCGGCTCCGGGGCCGGGCCGGCGGCACGGCCCGGCCCACCGCGCGGCGCCGTCCGGCCCGCGTTACACGGACGGGTGACCCCCGGCCGACATGACACCGAGTGATCTCCTCACCGAGTTGCGCCCCCTGCTCGCCGCCGAGGCCGCGGCCGAGGCCCACGGCATCGGCGTCGAACCCGCCGACCTCGAACAGGGCGTCTGGCTGCGGCTGCTGGAACGCACCCGGGCGGCCGGCCCGCCCAGCGAGCCCACCGCCTGGCTGCGCACCGCCGTGCGCAGAGAGGCGCGCAGCGCCCGCCGCCGCGCCCGGCGCGAGGTGAGCTGCGGCCCGGCGGCGCTGGAGCGGCGCGCGGGCGAGCGGCCGGGCGGCGGGGCGGAGTCCAGCGTGGAGCGCCAGGTGCTCGACGCGGAGAAGTGCCGGCTGCTGCGCGAGGCCGTCCGCAGGCTCCCCGGGCGCTGCCCCCGGCTGCTGGGCGCGCTGCTCTCCCGGTCCGATCCGACCTACCGTGAGATCGCAGCCGAGTTGGGAATCTCACAAGGGAGTCTGGGGCCCGTACGCTCCCGCTGCCTTGGATGTTTGCGCAGAATGCTGACGGCGGAGATTGCGGCTTCCGAACTTTGGGGAAAGGAGCGGTAGCCGACCGACGCCACGGAGCGGGCGTGCGACCCCACGGCGGCTCCGGTCAGGGCAGCACCGCCCCGGGCACCGCACACACCCTCGTCCCGCCCGGGCGGACCGAACAAGGGGAGGCATGCGCACATGGGCATGAGCGTGACCATCTCTGCGGCGACCGATCAGGACGCCGAGCAGATTCTGAAGCTCCAGTACCTCTGCTACCAGAGCGAGGCGGAGCTCTACGGCGACTACACCATCGAACCGCTCACCCAATCCCTCGACGACCTCCGTGCCGAGCTGAGCCAGGGCCGCGTCCTGGTGGCCCGGCTCGGTGCGGAGGTCGTCGGTTCGGTCCGCGCCACGGTCGACGAGCACGGCACCGCCAGCATCGGGAAGCTGATGGTCCACCCGCGGCTGCGCGGGCACGGGCTCGGCGGGCGGCTGATCAACGCGATCGAGAAGGAGCTGGCGGAGGAGCTCGCCGCCAAGCGGTACCGGCTGCTGACCGGGCACCGCAGCGAGGGCGGCCTGCGGCTCTACCGCCGGCTCGGCTACGCGCCGGTGGGCACGGAAGAGGTGTCCCGGCGGCTCAGCGTGATCACGCTGGAGAAGGAGGCGGCGGACACCCAGCCGTCGTACGCGGCCAGCGCGTGACGCGTCCACCCGGCCCCCACGGGGGCCGGGTGCGCTCTTTCGTCGGGCTCGTGGGGCTGTGTCAGGCTCCTGGGGCCGGCCGCGCCCGCTTGAGCCAGATCAGGCCCGACACCGGCAGGGCCAGCGGCAGGAAGAGATACCCCATCCCGTAGTCCGACCACACCGTCGCGTCCGGGAACGCCGAGGGCTCCACCAGCGTCCACGTGCCGACCGTCAGCACGCCGACCAGCTCGGCCACGCAGCAGCCCATCGCCAGCCGGCGCGCCCGCTCCCCGCCCCTGAGGAGCGAGAACAGGATGAACGCGTACACCAGCGCGGCCACCGCCGACAGCACGTACGCGAGCGGCGCGCGGTCGAACTTCATGATCATCTGTACGAGGGAGCGGGACGCCGCCCCGACGGTGAAGACGCCGTACAGCAGCACCAGCAGCCGTCCGGGCCCGCTGCCGAGCCCGGCCGCGCCCCGCGAGGTGCCGGACGCCGCGTCGGTCGGTGTGCCGGCGCCCGCGCCGGACGCCGTGGGTTCAGCCACCGCTGCCGCCTCCCCAGATGTCGAACAACCGCACTTCGAGCACGGCCAGGACCACCGCGCCGGCCGCCACCGTCGCGGACCCCCACCGGGTGCGCTCCGACAGCGACAGGAAACCGGCCGCCGGCACGGCGGCGGCCGCACCGAACAGATACGCGACGAATATCGCCGTGCCGTCGCGCGGCTCCTCGCCCCGGCCGAGCAGCACGAAGCCGATGACGAGCTGGACCAGGACCAGCAGGGTGACCACGGCCATGCCGATGAAGTGCCAGTCCTTGGTCGGCTGGTCGCGGAAGAAGGCATGGCCGCACCAGGCGGCGAGGACCAGCGCGGCCACGCCGACCGCGGCGGTCAGGGCGTCGGTCACCGGGACCTCCGGGCGGCGCCCCGGCGCTCGCCGGGGCGGACGGGGAAGCGGACGAGCATGGCACGACTCTAATCCGCCGCCTCCCCCCGCCGGCCCCCGGCCCCGCCGCGCCCCGTACGCCGGTGTGCGGGGCCGAGCGGCATGTCCGCGTGGTGATCGGTCCTGTCCGTCATTCGGACAGGGTTGATCGGTCCGGACACCTGTCTGGTTTACTTGCCCGCATGACCACGACGAGCAGCCGCACCCCTGCGACCGAGGCGATGATGACGCCCGGTGCTCGCCGCATGTGTCGAATGTGTGACCGCTGAGGGCCCCCGCCTGAGCCTCGCGCCCCGAAGCGAGACCCCGCGACGCCGTGTCCGTACCGCGTACGACAACGAGCCCGCCCCGCGTCACCGGAAGTTCCCCGCCGCGCCCTCCGCGCCCGCCGGACCTCCCCCATGTCGCGCTCCGCAAGTGTTTGCCCCGTGCGCGGTGGCCGAATCGCCGCGCACTCGACAGTGACGGAATCCCTGTGATCACCACTACGGGCCTGACCAAGGTCTACCGCTCACGAGGCCGCGAGGTCACCGCCCTGCACGGCGTCGACCTGCACGTCCGTGAGGGCGAGGTGTACGGCGTCGTCGGCCAGAGCGGCGCCGGCAAGTCCACCCTCATCCGCTGCGTCAACCTGCTGGAGCGCCCCAGCTCCGGAACGGTGACCGTCGACGGCCAGGACCTCACCGCCCTGGCCGGCCGGGGCCAGCGCGCCGGCCGCGAGCTGCGCCGGGCCCGCAGCCGGATCGGCATGGTCTTCCAGCACTTCAACCTGCTGTCCGCGCGGACCGTGCAGGGCAATGTCGAGCTGCCCCTGGAGATCCTCGGCGTCTCCGGCAAGGAGCGCTCCCGCAAGGCCCTGGAGCTGCTCGACCTGGTCGGCCTCGCCGACAAGGCCAAGGCCTACCCCGGCCAGCTCTCCGGCGGCCAGAAGCAGCGTGTCGGCATCGCCCGCGCCCTGGCCGGCGACCCCAAGGTGCTCCTCTCGGACGAGGCGACCTCCGCGCTCGACCCCGAGACGACCCGCTCGATCCTCCAGCTGCTGCGCGACCTCAACCGGCAGCTCGGGCTGACCGTGCTGCTGATCACGCACGAGATGGACGTCGTCAAGACCATCTGCGACTCCGCGGCGCTGATGAAGGGCGGCCGGGTCGTCGAGTCCGGCACCGTCTCCGAGCTGCTGGCCACGCCGGGCTCCGAGCTCGCCCAGGAGCTGTTCCCGGTGGGCGGCGAGCCCTCGGCCCCGGACCGCACGGTGGTGGACGTCACCTTCCGCGGCGAGGCCGCGACCCAGCCGGTGATCTCCCAGCTCTCGCGCACGTACAACATCGACATCTCGATCCTCGGCGCCGCGATGGACACCATCGGCGGCAAGCAGGTCGGCCGGATGCGCATCGAGCTGCCCGGCCGGTTCGAGGAGAACGTCGTGCCCATCGGGTTCCTGCGCGAGCAGGGGCTGCAGGTCGATGTGGCCGATGTGACCGACGCGGCCGGCTCGGGCGACGCGGCCGGCACGGCCGCCGTCACCGGTACGGCGATCCCGGCACCCGCCGACGAGCTCCTGAAGGAAGGTGCCAAGTGACCTGGTCCGAGATGCAGCCGGAGCTGTACAAGGCGTGTCTGGACACCCTCTTCATGGTGTGGTGGTCCTCCCTCTACACCGTCCTCGGCGGACTCCCGCTGGGTGTCCTGCTGGTCATCACCGGCCGGGGCGGGCTGCTCCAGAGCGTCGCGGTGAACAAGGTGCTCGGCGGGGTGGTGAACATCGGCCGCTCGATCCCCTTCATCATCCTGATCGTCTGGCTGATCCCCTTCACCCGGTTCGTCATGGGCGACTCCATCGGCCCCAGCGCGGCGGTGGTGGCGCTGTCCATCGGCGCCGTCCCGTTCTTCGCCCGACTGGTGGAGACCGCGCTCCGCGAGGTCGACCACGGGCTGGTCGAGGCCGCGCAGGCCATGGGCGGCGGCAACTGGACGATCATCCTCAAGGTGCTGCTGCCGCAGGCCCTGCCCTCGCTCGTCGCGGGCCTCACCACCACGGTCATCACCCTCATCAGCTACTCGGCGATGGCCGGCGCCGTCGGCGGCGGCGGCCTCGGCAACCTCGCCATCACCTACGGCTACATGCGCTCCGAGCACGGCCTGATGAACATCACCATCGTGCTGCTGATCGTGATCGTGATGGCCGTGCAGTTCGCCGGCGACCGCGTGGTGCGCAGGCTGGCGCAGCGCAGCGGGCGCTCCGCCGCCCCCGTCGGACTGCGCGCCCTGTGGGCGGCCCGGACCACCGCGTCCTGATCAAGACCTCCTGAGACGCCCCCGGCCGGCCCGGGGGCGGCGGGCCCCCGCGGCCCCGTTCTCCTGAGCAACCCCACGAGCCCGGACCCTTTGCCGGGCACTTATCTCGTGAGATCAAGAAAGAGGCACTCTTCGTGCGCGACACCATCAAGATCACCGCATTCGCCGCGGCCGCCGTGGCCCTCACCCTCTCCGCCACCGCGTGCAGCGCCCCCTCCGACGTCGACGCCTCCAGCGCCAGGAAGGGGGACCCGAACGGGACCCTCGTCGTCGCCGCCAGTCCCACCCCGCACGCCGACATCCTGAACTTCGTCCGCGACAAGCTCGCCAAGGACGCCGGGCTGGACCTGGTGGTGAAGGAGTTCAACGACTACGTCCTGCCCAACACCGCCACCCAGAACGGCGAGGTCGGCGCGAACTTCTTCCAGCACAAGCCCTATCTCGACGACTTCAACAAGAAGAACAAGACGGACATCGTGCCCGTCGTCAACGTCGAGATCGAGCCGCTCGGCCTCTACTCCAAGAAGGTCGAGAAGGTCGGCGACCTCACCTCCGGCAACCGGATCGTGGTGCCCAACGACGCCACCAACGAGGGCCGCGCGCTCAAGCTGCTGGCCGACAACGGCGTGATCGAGCTCAAGGAGGGCGTCGGCGCCGGGGCGAAGCTGTCCGACATCAAGGACCGCAAGGGCATCGAGATCGTCGAGATCGAGGCCGCCCAGATCCCGGCCCGGCTCGCCGACGTCGACGCCGCCGTCATCAACGGCAACTTCGCCATCGGCGCCAAGCTCAACCCCGCCAAGGACTCCCTCGCCCTGGAGAAGGCCGAGGGCAACCCCTACGCCAACTTCCTCGCCGTGAAGCGCGGCAACGAGAGCGACCCGCGCGTCCAGAAGCTGGCCAAGCTGCTCAACTCCGACGAGGTGAAGAACTTCATCCAGCAGAAGTTCAGCAACGGGGCGGTCATCCCGGCCTTCGGCCCGGCCCAGGGCTGAGCCCCGCCCCCCGAGGCCCGGCCGCGGGCCGGAGCCGGCACCGCCGACCCCGTACCGGGCCGAGCCCGGCCCCTTCGCTGCACTTCCGGGCCCGATGCTGCATGCTGGCGGAGCCCGGACATCATCGGGACCCACACGGCCACACAGCCTCTGGTTACGGAGCGGCGCATGACACCCACCTTCCCGGACATCACCATCAGCACGGACCGGCTGGTGCTGCGCCCGTTCGAGGAAGCGGACGTGCCCGCGCTCGTCGACATGATGAACGACGAGCTGATCGTCGCCTGGACCTCCGTGCCCCACCCGTACACCGCGGCCGACGCCGAGGCGTGGGTCCGCAGGATCGCTCCTGCGGAGCGCGCGGAGGGCCGCGGCATCGTCTTCGCCGTCACCGAGTTCCTCACCCAGCGCCTCGTCGGCATCGTCCACCTCCGCGGCACCGACTGGCGCACCCGCGCCACCGAGGTCTCCTACGTCACCGCCCCCTGGGCCCGCGGCGAGGGGTACGCCACCGAATCCGTCCTCGCCGTCGCCCAGTGGCTCTTCCAGGACCAGCGCTTCGAGCGGCTGGAGCTGCGCACCGCGGCCGGCAACACCGCCTCCCAGCAGGTCGCCCAGAAGATCGGCTGCATCAGCGAGGGCGTCCTGCGCAACGCCTGGATAGTGCGCGCGCAGGGCGAGACCGACGACTGGGTCGACACCCGTACCGACCTGATCGTCTGGAGCCTGCTGCCCGAGGACCTGGACGGCATGGTCGAGCACCTGGCGGGCGCGGGCGAGTACGCCGTCGCCGACTGGGGCTGACCCTCGGCCGCCATGGTCCGGACCAGGCGGGGTAGTCTCTGCCTGCTCCGACCGCGCCCCACTCCACCGCACGACGTTCACTCGCGACTTTCCCAGGAGACTGACGACGATGGCCGACCGGGTGACGGTGATCGGGTGGGACGGCTCGCCGCTGACCGCGGCGGCCCGCTCCGCCCTCGGCGCGGCCACCCTCGTGGCCGGCGCCGCGCACCACCTCGCCCTGCCCGAAGTCCCGCCCGGCGCCGAGCGGATCAGGCTCGGCAGCGTGGACCTCGCCGCCCGCAGGATCGCCGGGCACCGCGGCTCCGCCGTGGTCCTCGCCGACGGCGACCCCGGCTTCTTCGGCGTCGTCAGAAACCTCCGCGCCCCCGAACACGGCCTGGAGGTCGAGGTCGTGCCCGCCGTCTCCTCGGTGGCCGCCGCCTTCGCCCGCGCCGGCATGCCCTGGGACGACGCCCAGGTCGTCGTCGCCCACAGCCGCGACCTGCGCCGCGCCGTGAACGTCTGCCGGGCCCACCCCAAGGTCGCCGTGCTCACCTCGCCCGGCGCCGGCCCCGCCGAACTCGCCCTGCTCCTCGACGAGGTGCACCGCACCTTCGTGATCTGCGAGGCCCTCGGCACCTCCCGGGAGCGGGTGACCGTGCTGACCTCCGACAAGGTCGCCGACCACACCTGGCGCGACCCCAACGTCGTCATCGTCATCGGGGGCCTCAGCAGCCCCGCCGCCCCGCGCCCCGGCGAGCGCGGACCCGCCGCCGGCGGCTGGATTCTCGGCCGCGACCCCGCCGCCCAGCCCGGCGCCCGGGGCTGGGCCCTGCCCGCCCACGCGTACGGCGGCGAGTCGGTCGGCGAGGGCGAGTCCGCCTCCCTGCGGGCCGGCCAACTCGCCCGCCTCGGCCCCCGCGTCGGCGACCTCGTCTGGGACATCGGCTCGGGCAGCGGCGCCGCCGCCGTCGACGTGGCGCGCTTCGGAGCCGCCGTCATCGCCGTCGACCGCGACCCCGCCGCCTGCGCCCGCACCGCCGACGCCGCCCGCCGCTTCGCCGTCCAACTCCAGGTCGTGCACGGCACCGCGCCCCAGATCCTGGAGAACCTGCCCGAGCCCGACGTGGTCCGGATCGGCGGCGGGGGAGCGGCCGTCGCCACCGCCGTCGCCGCCCGCAGGCCCGAGCGGATCGTGACCCACGCGACCACCCGCGACGACGCCGAGGCCATCGGCCGGGCGCTGTCCGACGGCGGCTACGGCGTCGAGTGCGCCCTGGTCCAGACCGTCGACCTGGACACCGCCGCCTGGACGGAACGCCGGCGCAGCGTCGTCTTTCTGCTCTGCGGTCACCGCCCGCGCGCCGCTTCCTGACATTCGCCCCCCGGCCGGTACGGGCCCTGGTGGGAGGTAGGCTGGCGGATCGTTGTACAGCCGTACGGCGTTCGGCGCGCCGTTCGCCAAGGACCCGGGTACCCGCCCCTCTTACGAGCGTGGGGTACGACCTGGCGGGGGAGGCGCGACGTGCCGCGCGGCGCGCCCGCTCGTTCTTCCCTGGGGGCGGCCGCGGCGCCGCGGCCCCGAGCGCCGGACGAGCGGTACGAAGGAGCACTGATCAATGGGCGAGGGGTACGCATGACCGACACCGGCCAGGTCCCGGGCGAGGGACAGCCGGAGAACGCAGGCGGACAGCAGGAACGGCCGTACGCGGCCCCCTCGGCCCCCGCCGGCGCCGGCCACGGAGAACAGCCGGGCCTTCCGGCCCCCGACGCGTACGCCTTCCACGACCCGGCCGAGGCCCTGGTCGAGGAGGACGACCTGCTGTTGATGCCGAGCCCGCAGGGCGCGTGGGGCGAGCACCCGCCGGTGGTCGCGCCGGCGGTGGCGGTGCCCCCGTCGGCGCAGCCGCCCGTCCCGCCGGTCCCGCCGGCCCAGGACCCGGCGCTCGCGCAGGGCGCCCCCGCCGGCGCTCCGGCGCCGCAGCCCGCGCACGCCCCGCAGCCCCTGCCCGCGGAGCACCCGGCGCCGACGGCGTCCCCGGCGCCCGCCGCGGTCGCGGAGCCGGTGGCACCGCATCAGCAGCCGGTGCACGACGGGCCGGCGCACGCCGGTGAGCCGTACCCCGCCGAGCCGCGGGCCGCCGAACCCACCGCCCCGGGCGCGCCCTGCTCCGCGGCGGCGGCGAGGTCGGCGGCGGCCTGGGGG
>NZ_JBPQTV010000174.1:0-13048 GCF_051386515.1 Streptomyces sp. URMC 123
GGTCCGCTCCGGCGGCACGGGCGACGCCGCGGCGGCCGGGCTCACGGCCGGCTCCTTCGCCGCGGCAGGTGCCGCCCTCGCCCGGCTGTCCCGCAACGCGGAGCGGCAGCGCACGGCCGCGACGCCCACGGGCCCGGAGAGCCGGGCAGCGGAGGGCGCGCCGACGACGGCCGTCGCGCCGTACGGCACCGCGGCTCCGGTCGCGCCGGCCGCCGTGCCCGCGTCCCGGGCCGAGGGCGGCTTCGACTTCTTCGGCACGCAGAGCGGCGCGGCGAAGGCTGCCGCGGTGAAGGCGGGTCCGGCGAAGGCCGGCGCGGGCACGGACGCCACGGTGAAGGCCGCTCCGGCGAAGGCGGCTCCCGCGAGGGACGCTTCGGCGAAGGCCGGCGCGGCGGAGGACGACCTCGCGGACGTCGTCGGCGCGGAGGCCTACGCCGAGCATGAGGAGGCCCGGGGCGCGGCGGACGAGAAGGGCGGCGAGGTCATCGACCTCACCGAGCACGACGAGACCGAGCAGCTCGACGTCAGCGAGCTGCGGGCCCGCACCTCGTAGCGGACGCGCGGCGCGGACAGCGGAGGGCCCCACACGCAGCAATGCGTGTGGGGCCCTCCGCTCGTCATGGCCTCAGGCCGGGGCTCACTTGTCGATGTCGCCCACGACGAAGAACAGGGAGCCGAGGATGGCCACCATGTCGGCCACCAGCGTCCCCGGCAGCAGTTCGGTCAGCGCCTGGATGTTGTTGTAGGAGGCGGAGCGCAGCTTCAGGCGGTACGGCGTCTTGTCGCCCTTGGACACCAGGTAGTACCCGTTGAGGCCGAGCGGGTTCTCGGTCCACGCGTAGGTGTGCCCCTCCGGCGCCTTGAGCACCTTCGGCAGCCGCTGGTTGATCGGCCCGGGCGGGAGCTCGGCGAGCCGGTCCAGACAGGCGCTCGCCAGCTCCAGCGCGTTGTGCGTCTGGTCCAGCAGGCACTCGAAGCGGGCCAGGCAGTCGCCCTCCTGGCGGGTGACCACCCGCAGGACGTCCTTGAGCTCCGCGTAGGCCAGATACGGCTCGTCGCGCCGCAGGTCGAAGTCCACCCCGGAGGCGCGGGCGATGGGGCCGCTGACGCCGTACGCGTGCACCGCCTCCGGCGACAGGACGCCGACGCCCCGGGTCCGCCCCCGGAAGATCTCGTTCCCGAGCACCAGGCGGTCGTAGACGTCCATCCGGGACGACACGTCGGCCACCGCCTGCCGGGCACGGCCGAGCCAGCCCGCCGGCAGGTCCTCCTTGAGGCCGCCCACCCGGTTGAACATGTAGTGCATGCGGCCGCCGGAGACCTCCTCCAGCACGGCCTGCAGCTCCTCGCGCTCCCGGAAGGCGTGGAAGACCGGGGTGATTCCGCCCAGTTCGAGGGGGTACGACCCGAGGAACATCAGATGGTTGAGCACACGGTTCAGCTCGGCGAGGAGCGTGCGCGTCCAGACGGCCCGCTCCGGCACCTCCATGCCGAGCATCCGCTCGACCGCCAGCACCACGCCGAGCTCGTTGGAGAACGCCGAGAGCCAGTCGTGGCGGTTGGCCAGCATGATGATCTGGCGGTAGTCGCGGGCCTCGAAGAGCTTCTCCGCGCCGCGGTGCATATAGCCGATCACCGGTTCGGCGTGCTGGATGCGCTCGCCGTCCAGGACGAGGCGGAGGCGCAGCACGCCGTGGGTGGACGGGTGCTGCGGGCCGATGTTGAGCACCATGTCGGTGCTCTCCGCCGCGCCGCCGATGCCGACTGTCGTCTCCGTCATGCGTCAAGTTTCGCAGTTCCGGGGCGGATCTTGCCCACCCCGTCCCCCGGAAGTCCGGAGCCCGCCCCCCGGAAGTCCGGCGGTCGTCGCTCAGGACTGTTCGTGGGCCGGGCCCTGCGCGCGGAAGAGGGCGTCCGGGCGGAGGCCGACCCCCTGGCAGAGCCAGCCGAACGCGCCCAGGCCCGCCGGGTCGACCAGTTCCGCGGCCACCCCCGCCCCGGAGAGCGCCCGCACATAGCCCGCGGGGTCGCTGGACGCCAGGGACAGCGGGGGCCGCCGCCCCGACACCCCCAGGGCCCGCAGCGCCTCCCGCTGCGGCAGCAGCACCGGCTCCGGCGCGCCCGGCGGCCGCCCCGCCGCCCCGCAGGCGTCCAGCGCGACGTGCGCGGTGATGTCGCGGGAGCCGTCCGGCACGGGCCGCACCTCCCGCCCGCCGCGAAAGCCGGTGAGCGTGCCGAAGGGCGGGCGGGCCGCCCGCTCGTGCGCGTAGTCGACGGCGACCGCCAGGCCGCGGTCCAGCGCCCGTACCGCTCGTGCCCACGCCCGGTCGCGCGGGAGCCCGATCTCGGCCCGCAGGCCCGGCTCGTCGCCCAGCGGCCACCACCGCTCCAGCCACTCCGCGTCGGGACCGCCGGTCACCGCGTCGCCCAGCCGCTCCTCGCCGTCGGCCGCGCGCACGAGCACCCGGCGCGGCACGCCCTCGTCGTCGGTGGCCACGACATCGGCCGGTACGTTGTCGAGCCACTCGTTGGCGAACACGAGCCCCGTCAACGAGCCGGGCGCCGCCAGATCGCCGAGCCAGGTGATCCGCTCGTCCAGGCCGGCGGGCCGGTCGGCGCGCTCGACGGCGTACGGCCGCAGCCGATCCCGTACGCCGTCCGCCCCCTCGGCGGCGTCCAGCGCCCGCACCACGCCCGTCAGCAGTTCTCCGCGCCCGGCGCCCACGTCGACCAGGGCGAGCTCCGCCGGCCGCCCCAGCGCCTCGTCGACCCGCCGCAGCAGCTCGGCCACCGCTCCGGCGAAGAGGCCACTGCCCTCGGCGGCGTGCACGGAGGTGCGGAAGTGGCCGGCCGGGCGCTCGCGCAGAAAGAAGCCGTCGGGGCCGTACAGGGCCGCCTCGGTCGCGTCCCGCCAGCCCAGCCACTCACCCGTGTCACTCACGCCACCACCGTACGGGCGTCGGCGGGCGCGTCCGGCGTCCACCCTGCGGAGTATGTGTGGGCCCCATGGATCGATCGTCCGGTTGACCCCCGCACAGACAACCGTGCCTACGCTGGGTTACGTGCAGCGCCTCTATGACTTCCTCCGCAGACACCCGACCGGTGTCGACAGCTTCTGGGCACTCGTGCTGCTCGGCTTCAGCGGACTGTGGCTCCTCTCGGAAGTCGACGTCGGTTCGTCCGGGGCGCTGGCCGTACTGGTGGCGATCGCGCTCAGTACGGTGGTGGCGCTGCGCCGGCGGATGCCCGAGAAGGCGCTGCTGCTCGCGGCCGGCACAGGACTGCTGCAGGTGGCCGCCGACATCCGCTGGAACATCGGCGACTTCGCGATGCTCGTGGCGATCTACACGGCGGCCGCCAACGGCGCCCGCTGGTCCTCCCGGTTCGCCCTCGCCGGCGGCGTGTGCGCGCCGGCGATCGCCGTACTGCGCTGGCCCAACGACCACTGGACCATCTGGCAGGGCATCGTCGTCACCGTCTTCCTGACGATCCCCTTCGTGCTCGCCTGGGTGCTGGGCGACTCCCTGCGCACCCGCCGGGCGTACTACGCGGAGCTGGAGGAGCGGGCCGCGCGGCTGGAGAAGGAGCGCGCGGCGCAGTCCAAGATGGCCGTCGCGGCCGAGCGCGCCCGCATCGCCCGCGAACTGCACGACGTGGTCGCCCACAACGTGTCGGTGATGGTCGTCCAGGCGGACGGCGCGGCGTACGTGCTCGACAGCGCGCCCGAGCAGGCCAAGCAGGCCCTGGAGACGATCTCGGGCACGGGGCGGCAGGCCCTGGCCGAGATGCGGCGGCTGCTGGGCGTGCTGCGCACCGGGGAACCGGGCACGGACGAGCCCGGCGAGTACGTGCCGCAGCCCGACGTCGACCAGATCGACGACCTCATCGAGGAGGTGCGGGGCGCGGGCCTCCCCGTCGACTTCAAGATCGAGGGCACGCCGCGGCCGCTGCCCAGCGGGGTGGAGCTGACCGCGTACCGCATCGTGCAGGAGGCGCTCACCAACACGCGCAAGCACGGCGGCCCCGACGCGGGCGCCAGCGTCCGGCTGGTCTACTTCGACGACGGCCTCGGGCTGCTCGTCGAGGACGACGGGCGCGGCGCGCAGCAGGAGCTGTACGAGACGGGCGGCGCGGACGGGCTCGGCCACGGGCTCATCGGCATGCGGGAGCGGGTGGGGATGGTCGGCGGCACGCTCGACGCCGGGCCGCGGCCCGGCGGTGGCTTCCGGATCAGCGCGCTGCTGCCTCTGCGGCCGGGGCGCTGAGCGCGGGGGGTGTCGGCCGCCACCTGCTCGCCCCGTCCGCTCGACCCGCCTGCTCGCCTGACCCGCTCCACCCGTTTTCGACCTGCCTTCGGCCCGGCCGAGGGGATCGGGTCCCCGTACGATCCTCCACAGCGGCGGCGTACGGCCCTCCGGGCGCCCAACGGCGACCGGCACACCGACGAAAGGGAACACCGCGCATGTCGATCCGAGTCATGCTCGTCGACGACCAGATGCTTCTGCGCACCGGATTCCGGATGGTGCTCCAGGCGCAGCCGGACATGGAGGTCGTCGCGGAGGCCGGCGACGGCCTCGAGGCCCTGGAGGTGCTCAGGGCCACCCGGGTCGATGTCGTCCTCATGGACGTCCGCATGCCCCGCCTGGACGGGGTGGAGGCGACCCGCAGGATCTGCGAGCGCGGCGAGGGCGCGCCGCGGGTGCTCATCCTCACCACGTTCGACCTCGACGAGTACGCGTTCTCGGCGCTGAAGGTGGGCGCCAGCGGCTTCATGCTCAAGGATGTGCCGCCGAGTGAGCTGCTCGCCGCGATCCGCGCCGTGCACAGTGGCGACGCGGTGGTCGCCCCGAGCACGACCCGGCGTCTGCTGGACCGTTTCAGCCCGATGCTCCCGAGCGCGGGCGGCGAGCCCAAGCACACCGAGCTGGACCGCCTCACCGAGCGCGAGCGCGAGGTCATGCTGCTGGTCGCCCAGGGCCTCTCGAACAGCGAGATCGCCGGCCGCCTGGTCCTCTCGGAGGCCACGGTCAAGACCCACGTGGGCCGCATCCTGACGAAGCTGGGCCTCCGTGACCGCGTCCAAGCGGTGGTTCTGGCCTACGAAACGGGCCTGGTCCGCGCGGGCGGCAACCGCTGAGCCCGCCCCGCGGGGCGATTGGCCTCTCGGCTGTGGGGACGCCGCGGGCGCGAGCCTCTCGCGGGGGCGCGAGCCCTGCCCAAGACCGCGCCTCGGGTGACGCGCCACCGCACTCGGACCTGTCCGGTCGGGCCCCCGGGGCACGGACCCGCGCCGGAGGCGTGAGCCCTGCGGCCAAGGCCGGGCCCGGCTGACGGTCACCGGCCCCTCCGGGCGCGGGCGGGGCGCCCACGCGCGTTCGTGCGCGCCAGCGCCAGGCCACTGCGTCGGCCGCGCGAGGCCCCACTTCTCGCGCCCGCCGAGCCGGAGGCACAGGCCTCGGCCAAGGCCCGCGCGCCGTGGCCTGTCCTCGTTCGCGGTCGCGTTCCGCGCCGCGGGGCCGCCGGCCATCGCCTCGCGGCGTGGGCGCCGGGACGCCGCGGCGGCTGCGCGTTGCTCTTCCTCCTGTGCGGAAGGCGCGAGATTCCGTCAGCGCACCCCGCGCCTCGGGGCTGTCACCCACCGCCTTGCGGCGGTAGGCGCCGGGGTGTCGCGGCGGCTGCGCGTTGCTCTTGCTCCCGCGCCGTGCGGGTGCCTGCTCCCCTCTCGGGCCGGGGGCGCGGGTCTCCGTCGGGTGTCCGCGCTACCTCGGCCGTGGTTGGCGGCCCCGGGCCCGTAGCGGTCCGCCACCGCCTTGCGCGTGGGCGCCAAGGCCGCCGTGGCGACCGCGCGCGCCTCGCGCGGAAGGAGCAAGGTTCCGTCAGGGCGTTCAACGGCGCCCCCTCGCGCTGGACGCGCGGGCCGTCACCCGTGGCTCTGCGCCGAAGGCGGCAGGCCCTCGCGGCGGCCGCGCAGCATCCCTCCCGCCAGGGGCGGAGGGGCGTTCGTGGTTCGCCTCGCACCCGAGGAGCGGGTCTCCGTGGGGTGCGCTTCCCCCGGCCGTGGGTGGCGACCCGCGCCACGGGGCCGCCCGCCACCGCCTCGCGACGCAGGCCCCTAGGCCGTCGCGTTGCCCGGCGCGGTCCCCTCGCGCTGAAGGCACGGGATCACTTCGGGGCACCCCGTGGCCGCGTGGGTGCCCGTTCCCCGCTTCCTTCCGGAGGCGCGGGCGCGGTTGGCGACCCGCGTCGCGGAGCCGCCTGTCGCCGCCTTGCGGCGCAGGCGCCAAGGCCGTCCCGCCGGTCGCGCGGGGTTCCCCACCTGGCGCGGAAGGCGCGAGATTCCGCCAGCGCACCCCGCGCCACGGGGCCGCCCGCCACCGCCTTGCGGCGCAGGCGCCGGGGCGTCGCGGCGGCTGCGCGTTGCTCTTGCTCACGCGCCGTGCGGGTGCCTGCTCCCCTCTCGGGCCGGGGGCCGTCGTCACGGCTGGGCGTCCGGCCGTGCTGTGCCCCTCCAGCCGGAGGCGCGGCCGCGTCATCCCGGCCGGGGTCGGCGGCCTGGGGCACCGGGCCGGCTGCCACCCCCTTCCGCCGGAGGCGGAGACGCGTTCGCGTGGGTCACCTCGCGCCGGAGGCGCGCTCGGGGCGGGGGAGCCACAGCGGCAGCGTCACCGCATGAGCCCCTCCACGAAGTCCATGCCCAGGCGGGCCACGACCGTCAGGTCGAGCTCGTGGAGGACGTATTTGCCGCGGCGGCGGGTCGTGAGGAGGCCCGCCTTCTTCAGTACGGCGAGCTGGCGGGATATCTCGGGGGCCGTCACACCGTTCGCCTCGGCCAGTTCCCGCGTGGTGTGCGGGCCCCGGGCCAGCGTCCGGCACATCCGCATGCGCAGCGGGTGCGCCACGGCCTCCAGCCGCCGCCGTACGACGTCGAACGCCATGAACGGCGGCAGTCCTGCCGCCGCCACCGGGTAGTGGATCACCGGCCGCCACCCGGGCGCGTGGAGCACGAACATGTGCGGCCGGCCGAAGACGGTCGGCACGAACGTCAGCCCCGTGTCGACCGCCGTCGTACGGCCGCTGGCGAGCTTGTCGACGACGAGGCGCGTGCCGCCGTCGGCCAGGGACAGCGCCGGCGAGACGGCGGTCAGCGCGGCCGCCAGGCCCTTGTGGCGCAGCAGGTCCGCCTTGTGCCGGGCGTCCGCGGCGAGCTGCCCCCGTACCTGCTCCCAGGACTGCGCGAAGAACGCCCGGTCGCAGTCCTCCAGCAGCCTGCGGAGCCAGGCCCGCAGCGCGCGCGGGTCGTCGAGCATCCGCTCGACGAAGTCCCGCTGGCGCGGGCCGCGGGCGGCGGCCAGTTCGATCACCCGGGCCCGCTCCCCGGCGTCGACCAGGGGCGAGGGCGTGGGCCGCCCATAGGCGGGCGAGCAGGAGATCTCGAAGGCGGCGGCGACGAACGCCTCGTCGTCGATCCTGTCGAGCGCGGCGAGTTCCTCGGCGAGCGTGACCCCGGGCTCCGCCGGCAGGAGGATGTCGGAGATGGAGGAGGTCCACAGGAACTCCGCCTCGTGGAGCCGGTCGGCGAGGTCCGGCGGCAGCCCCGCGGAGGTCGCGGTGGCCCAACCGCGCAGCTCCGGGTGGTGCCCGGGGGCGGCCATCACATGCAGCATCATGCCGAGCTCCCCGAGCGGGGACGGGCTGAACACGACGCGCTCCGGAGGCAGTCCGGTGATGTCGATCGATACGCTCACGGGGCCATCCTGCCGGGCGGCGGCCCGCGGCCCGCGTTCGATTGACGGTGATCGCCAATCGACGTGCCCGGACGGCGCGGTGGGCGCAGGGTTGAGGGCATGAACGCCGCACAGCAGCACGCACTCGACCTGTACCGCGCCGCCAGCCTGGGCGAGGCGCCGCCGCCCCTGCCGGGCACGGGCGACCTCAAGGCGATCCAGGAGCTCCGTACGTACCAGGCGTTCCTCGCCGTCGTCGACGAGAGGGCCGCCGCGCGGCGGGAGCGCTCCCGGGCCCGCCGGGCCGCCCTGGCCTCGGCGCTGACCGCCCTCCTGCGGCCCCGCCGGGCTCAGCCCCCGCTGCCGGCCGCGGCCCCCGACTCACCCGTGACCCCCGGGTCCCCGGAGACCTCCGTATCCGCGGCGGCCTCCGCGTCCCCGGCGCCCTCCCCGGCGCCCTCCCGCTCCACCCGTTCGACCAGCGACAGGAACGCCGTGACCGCGTCCGCCACGTCCGCCGGCGTCCACTCCAGCGCGGAGGACGCCACCGTCACCTCCGTCATCGCCACGCCGGGCGGGACCGCCTCGCGCCAGTGACGGAAGAGGACCGTTCCGGTCTCCTCCGCCTGCCGCAGCGTGGCCTCGTTCAGAACTGTCGCGGGGTACGGCAGCCACACCTGGAACTGGTGGGTGTGCGGGACGGCGGGGTGCAGCCGGAACCAACCCGGCCGGGCGGCGGTGAAGGACTGCCGCAGCGCCTCGGCCACCACCTTCGCGTGGGCCACGTACGCCGGCAGGCGCGGCAGCTCCCGGTCCAGCCCCGAGAGCGCGGAGAGCGCGGCCGGCCACTGCTGGAAGAGCAGACCGCCGTAGCGGTGCCGCCAGGCCGTCGCCTCCTCCACGAGGGACCGCGGGCCGGCCAGGGCCGCGCCCGACAACCCGCCCAGGGACTTGTAGAACGACACGTAGACGCTGTCCGCCAGGTCGGCGATCTCCGGCAGCGCGCGGCCGAAGTGCGGGGCGCACTCCCACAGCCGGGCGCCGTCGAAGTGCACGACCGCGTCCCGTTCCCTGGCCGCGTCGACCACCTCGGTCAGCTCCTGCCACGTCGGCAGGACGAACCCGGCCTCGCGCAGGGGCAGCTCCAGCATCAGCGTGCCGAACGGCTCCTCCAGGTCGCGCACCTCGGCCGCCGTGGGCAGCCGGGGCTCGGTCGTGGGGTGCACCGTACGGAGCCCGGCGAGTTGGCTCAGGGCGCCCCGCTCGTGCACCTCGGGGTGGGCGAGGGGGTGGATCGCCACGGTGGCGTTCCCGGTGCGCGCCGCCCAGCAGCGCAGGGCCACCTGCTGCGCCATCGTGCCGGTGGGGAAGAACGCCGCCGCCTCCGTGCCCAGCAGTTCCGCGACCCGCCGCTCCAGTACGGCGACCACGCCGTCGCCGTACAGATCGGTCCAGTCGTCCAGGTCGTGCGCCGCCTCGGCGCCCTCCGACAGCACGGTCAGACGCTCCCGCAGCGTCGCGCCCATGGCGCCCGCCGTGAGGACTCGCCGGGCCGCGTGCCAGGCGCGGGCCCGCCGCTCCCGCGGAGCCGCCCGTTCCGCCGGCTCACCGGAATCCGCGCCCGCCGACGTCCGGTCCACCACGCTTCTCCCATCCCTTCGGTCCATCCGCCGATCATGGCGGACATCGCCGCCGCCGGCGCCCCGTTCGCCGAAGCCGCTGTGCGCCCCGTGGGGAGCCTCCCCGGCCGCCGCCCGAGCAGAGCTCCCGCCGGGCCGCAGCGGGCGTCGAGGAGACCGCTGGGGCCCCCGGAAACACTCGCGTAGCATGGCCGGGATACGTCCGGTACCCCAGAGGACTGGAACGGAAAGGCCGCCGCCGCGTGAACGCACCCCACATTCCGGAGCCCAAGGACCGCCCCGCCCGGCTCACCGTCGGCGTCGTCGGCGCGGGCCGCGTGGGCCCCGCGCTGGCCGCGTCCCTGCGCCTGGCCGGGCACCGCCCGGTCGCCGCGTCCGGGGTCTCCGACGCCTCCGTACGGCGGGCCGCCGCCCTCCTGCCCGAGGTGCCGATCGTCTCCCCGGCCGACGTCCTGGCCCGGGCCGACCTCGTCCTGCTGACCGTGCCCGACGACGCGCTGCCGGGACTGGTCGAGGGCCTCGCCGAGACCGGCGCCGTACGCCCCGGCCAGCTGCTGGCGCACACCTCCGGCCGGTACGGCACCGCCGTACTGGAGCCCGCCCGCCGCGCCGGCGCCCTGCCGCTCGCCCT
This sequence comes from Streptomyces sp. URMC 123, assembly GCF_051386515.1. Classification (NCBI taxonomy): domain Bacteria; kingdom Bacillati; phylum Actinomycetota; class Actinomycetes; order Kitasatosporales; family Streptomycetaceae; genus Streptomyces; species Streptomyces sp. URMC 123. The sequence goes on from NZ_JBPQTV010000174.1 coordinate 9,996, forward strand.
GCACCCCGCCATGACCTTCACGGGCACGGCCGTCGACGTGCAGCGGCTGGCCGGCTGCTCCTTCGGCGTCACCGCGCCCGAGGAGCTGCGGCTGGCCGCGGAGGCCCTGGTCATCGAGATGGGCGGCGAGCCGGAGTGGATCGAGGAGGCCGCCCGCCCGCTCTACCACGCGGCCCTGGCCCTCGGCGCGAACCACCTCGTGACCCTGGTCGCCCAGTCCATGGAGCTGCTGCGGCAGGCGGGCGTCGACGCCCCGGACCGGATGCTGGGCCCGCTGCTGGGCGCGGCCCTCGACAACGCGCTGCGCTCCGGCGACGCGGCCCTCACCGGCCCGGTCGCCCGCGGCGACGCCGGCACGGTCGCGGCGCATGTCGCCGAACTGCGCCGGCACGCCCCCCAGGCCGTCGCCGGGTACCTGGCGATGGCCAGGACCACCGCGGACCGGGCGCTGGCGCACGGACTGCTCAAGCCCGAACTGGCGGAGGACCTCCTGGACGTCCTCTCGGACGGAGGACGCTGACCCCGATGACGGACACCATGGACACCACCGGCACCCCCGGCACCACGGACACCCCCGCGGCTGGGAGCACGGCGGGCGGCCCGACCGGCCGCGCCGTGTCCCGCGAGCACCGCGTCCACCTGGCGCGCACCCGCCGCGAGCTGGAGGACGTGGAGAAGGACTACTTCTCCGACAGCACCGGCACGGTCGTGGTGATGACCATGGGCGCGCTGCACGAGGGCCACGCCACCCTCATCCGCGAGGCCCGCCGGCGCGCCGGCGAGCACGGCATGGTCGTCGTCACCGTCTTCGTCAACCCCCTGCAGTTCGGCCCGAACGAGGACTACGACCGCTATCCGCGCACGCTGGAGGCGGACGTCGACGTCTGCCGCGACTCCGGCGCCGACGTCGTCTTCGCCCCCACCGTGGAGGCCGTCTACCCCCACGGCGCGCCGCAGGTGCGGATCGCCGCCGGGCCCATGGGCGAGCGCTGGGAGGGCGCGTCCCGCCCCGGCCACTTCGACGGCATGCTCACCGTCGTCCACCGGCTGCTGCGGCTCACCCGCGCCGACGTGGCGCTCTTCGGCGAGAAGGACGCCCAGCAACTCGCGCTGATCCGGCGCATGGTGCTCGACCTCGGGCTCGACCAGGAGGTGACGATCGTCGGCGTGCCGACGGTCCGGGAGGCGGACCACGTGGCGCTGTCGAGCCGCAACCGCTACCTGTCGGAGGCCGAGCGCGCCTCCGCCCGCGCGCTCTCGCGCGCCCTGTTCGCGGGCGAGGCCGCGCTGGAGCGGGGGCCGGGCGCGGTGCGCGCGGCGGCCTCGGCCGTCCTGGAGGACGCCGCCCTGCTCGACCCACCGGTGCGCGTCGACTATCTGGCGCTGGTCGACCCCGCGGACTTCACCGAGGTGCCGGAGGAGCACCAGGGCGAGGCCGTGCTGGCGGTCGCGGCCAAGGTGGGCACCACCCGTCTGATCGACAACGTCCGTCTCGCCTTCGGACCTCGGGGAGCGGGCCGATGACCGGCCCCGCCGCGAGCAGCGGCACCCCGGCCGACGGCACCTCCAGCAGTACTGCCGTGAGCGGTGCTCCCGGAAGCGCCCCCGGCATACGACCGCGGGTTACCGCCCCCGGCATACGGCTGCACGCCCCCGCCCCCGGCTGGGCCATCGACGCCGAGGTCGTCGTGGTCGGCTCCGGCGTGGCCGGGCTGACCGCCGCGCTGCGCTGCGCGGCCGCCGGGCTCAGGACCGTGGTCGTCACCAAGGCCCGGCTGGACGACGGCTCCACCCGCTGGGCACAGGGCGGCATCGCCGCGGCCCTGGGCGAGGGCGACACCCCCGAGCAGCATCTGGAGGACACGCTCGTCGCGGGCGCCGGGCTGTGCGACGCCCGGGCGGTCCGCACCCTGGTGACCGAGGGTCCGGCCGCCGTACGCCGCCTGATCGACACCGGGGCCCGGTTCGACACCTCCGCGGAGACCGGCGAGATCGAGCTGACCCGCGAGGGCGGCCACCACCGGCGCCGGATCGCGCACGCCGGCGGTGACGCGACCGGTGCGGAGATCTCCCGCGCCCTGGTCGAGGCCGTACGGGACGCGGGCATCGAGACCGTCGAGAACGCCCTGGTCCTGGACCTGCTCACGGACGGCGACGGCCGCGCGGCGGGCGTCAGCCTGCATGTGATGGGCGAGGGCCGGCGCGACGGCGTGGGCGCCGTACGGGCCCGGGCCGTCGTCCTGGCGACCGGCGGCATGGGCCAGGTGTTCTCCGCCACGACCAACCCCGCCGTCTCCACCGGCGACGGCGTGGCGCTGGCGCTGCGCGCAGGGGCCGAGGTCTCCGACCTGGAGTTCGTCCAGTTCCACCCCACCGTTCTGTGGCTCGGTCCGGAGGCGGAGGGGCAGCAGCCGCTCGTCTCGGAAGCAGTACGGGGCGAGGGCGCGTATCTGGTCGACGCCGACGGCGTGCGCTTCATGGTGGGACAGCACGAGCTCGCCGAGCTGGCGCCGCGCGACATCGTCGCCAAGGGCATCATGCGGCGGATGCGGGAGCGGGGCGCGGACCACATGTTCCTCGACGCCCGTCACTTCGGCGCCGAGATGTGGGAGAACCGCTTCCCGACGATATTGGCCGCCTGCCGGGCGCACGGCATCGACCCGGTCACCGAGCCCATTCCGGTGGCGCCCGCCGCCCACTACGCGTCCGGGGGCGTCCGCGCGGACCTGTGGGGCCGGACGACCGTGCCCGGCCTCTACGCGTGCGGCGAGGTGGCCTGTACGGGCGTGCACGGCGCGAACCGGCTGGCCTCCAACTCGCTGCTGGAGGGCCTGGTCTTCGCGGAGCGCATCGCCGAGTCCATCACGGCGGCCATGGCCGGGCCCGACGCCGTACCAGGAGCCGCACCCGGAGCCGTATCCGATGTCCGGCCCGACGCCGTATCCGCCGCCGGGGCCCCCGGAAAGGCCCCCACGGGCGCCGAGAAGGCCCCCACGGCCGCCCCGGAGCCCCGCACGGGCACCGCGGAGCCGGACGCCGCCCCGGAGGCCCCC
>NZ_JBPQTV010000175.1:0-13039 GCF_051386515.1 Streptomyces sp. URMC 123
GGCCGCATCCGCCCCCGCGCCCCCACAACCCCATTGGGGACACTGGTGCGATGAGGACTGCCTACAGTGTCGAAACCGTACGAGCCGCCGAACGCGACCTCATGTCCCGCCTGCCGCCGGGGGCGCTGATGGCGCGCGCCGCCGCCGGGCTGGCCGCCGCGGCCGCGGACGCCCTCGGCCGGGTGTACGGGTCCCGGGTCGTCCTGCTCGTCGGCAGCGGCGACAACGGCGGCGACGCCCTCTACGCGGGCGCCCGGCTGGCCCGCCGCGGTGCCGGGGTCACCGCCGTCCTGCTCAGCCCGGACCGCGCCCATGCCGGGGGCCTGGCGGCCCTGCGCGCGGCCGGCGGCCGCGTGCTGCGCGTGGAGGCCGAGCCGGGGGCAGCGGCCGGGCAGGGCGGCCCCGCCGAGCGCGCCATCGCCCGCGCCGACCTCGTCCTGGACGGCATCGTCGGCATCGGCGGCCGGGGCGGGCTGCGCCCGGCGGCGGAGCGGCTGGCGCGGGCGGCCCGCGCCGCGCGGGCCATGGTGATGGCCGTGGACCTGCCCAGCGGCGTCGACGCCGACACCGGCGAGGTGGCGGGCCCCGCGCTGGCCGCGGACGCGACGGTCACCTTCGGCGCGTACAAGCCGGGCCTGCTGATCGACCCGGCGGCCTCGTACGCGGGCGCCCTCCGCCTCGTCGACATCGGCCTCGGCCCGTATCTGCCGCCGGCGCCGGACGTCGAGGCGCTGCAGCACGCGGACGTCGCCGGGCTGCTGCCCGTGCCGGCGGCGGAGAGCGACAAGTACCGGCGCGGCGTCGTCGGGGTGGTCGCGGGCTCCGCCCGCTACCCGGGCGCGGCCGTGCTCGCGGTCGCCGGCGCGCTGCGGGGCGGCGCCGGCGCCGTACGGTACGTGGGGCCCGCCGCGGACGCGGTGATCTCCCGGTTCCCGGAGGCGCTGGTCCACGCGGGGCCGCCGGCGAAGGCGGGCCGGGTGCAGGCGTGGGTCGTCGGCCCCGGCCTCGGCGACGACTCCGGGTCCCGCCGGGCGCTGGACGACGTCCTCGCCTCCGACGTCCCCGTGCTGGTCGACGCGGACGGCCTGCGGCTGCTGGACGGCGCCGCCGTGCGGGCGCGGTCGGCGGCCACGCTGCTGACCCCGCACGCGGGCGAGGCGGCCGCGCTGCTGGGCGACCCCCGCGAGGCGGTCGAGGCCGGCCGGCTGGCGGCCGTACGGCGGCTGGCGCGGGCCTACGGCGCGACGGTGCTGCTCAAGGGCTCGACGACGCTCGTCGCCGACGACTCCGGGCGCGCGGTGCGGGTCAATCCGACCGGTACGGGGTGGCTGGCGACCGCCGGCAGCGGCGATGTGCTCTCCGGGCTGGCGGGCTCCCTGCTCGCGGCGGGACTGGAGGCCCGCGACGCGGCCTCGGTCGCCGCGTATCTTCACGGTCTCGCGGCGCGTGACGCGGTGCGCGGGGGCGCGCCCATCACGTCGATCGAGGTCGCCGAGCGGCTTTCGGCGACGTGGCGCGGCGTCGCCACGGTGTGAGCGGGGCGCGTGGCGCGTGGCGCCTGCGGCGCGCGTCGCTGCGTTTTGGGGTTGATGCGGTGAACGCCACACGCCCACCTCGCGCCTGCGGCGCGCGTCGCTGCCCGCCCACCCACCCGTGAAGGTAAACGCGGTGAACGCCCCCGCCCGGGCCCGTGTAGGTAGCTGCGGTGGACGCCGCGGCCCGAGCCCGTACAGGTAACTGCAGCGAGCGCCCCCGCGTACGGTCAGCCCTCCGCGATCACCACCGCGGACGCGACCCCCGCGTCATGGCTCAGCGAGACGTGCCAGTCCTTCACGCCCAGCTCCGCCGCGCGAGCGGCCACCGTGCCGCGGACGCGCAGACGCGGTTGGCCGGAGTCCTCCGTATAGATCTCCGCGTCCGTCCAGTGCAGACCGCCCGGCGCGCCGAGCGCCTTCGCCAGCGCCTCCTTCGCGGCGAAGCGGGCCGCGAGGGAGGCCACCCCGCGCCGCTCCCCGCTCGGCAGCCACAGCTCGGCGGCGACGAAGAGCCGGTCGGCCATGGCAGGCGTCCGCTCCAGCGCCGCCTCGAACCGGTCGATCGCGGCCACGTCGATGCCCACCCCGATAATCATGCGCACCTCATTCGACCGTGACCGACTTCGCCAGGTTGCGCGGCTGGTCCACCTCGTTGCCGCGGGCGGTCGCCAGCTCGCAGGCGAACACCTGCAGCGGCACGGTCGCCACCAGCGGCTGCAGCAGCGTCGGGGTGGCCGGAATGCGGATCAGGTGGTCGGCGTACGGCACCACCGCCTCGTCGCCCTCCTCGGCGACGACGATCGTGCGCGCCCCCCGCGCCCGGATCTCCTGGATATTGGAGACGATCTTGTCGTGCAGCACCGAGCGCCCGCGCGGCGACGGCACGACCACCACGACCGGGAGATCGTCCTCGATGAGCGCGATCGGCCCGTGCTTGAGCTCGCCCGCGGCGAACCCCTCGGCGTGCATGTACGCCAGCTCCTTGAGCTTGAGCGCGCCCTCGAGCGCCACGGGGTAGCCCACGTGCCGGCCGAGGAAGAGGACCGTGTTCTTGTCCTTGAGGGAGCGGGCCAGCTCCCGCACCGGCTCCATCGTCCCGAGCACCTGCTCGACCTGCGTGGCGATCTCCGACAGCTCGCGGACGACGGAGCGGATCTCGTCGCCCCACTTGGTTCCGCGCACCTGGCCCAGGTAGAGCGCGACGAGGTAGCAGGCGACGAGCTGGGTCAGGAACGCCTTCGTGGAGGCGACGGCGACCTCGGGGCCCGCGTGGGTGTAGAGCACCGCGTCCGACTCGCGGGGAATCGTGGAGCCGTTGGTGTTGCAGATGGCGAGCACCTTCGCGCCCTGCTCGCGCGCGTGCCGCAGCGCCATCAGCGTGTCCATGGTCTCGCCGGACTGGGAGATCGCGACGACCAGCGTGCGCGGGTCGAGAATGGGGTCGCGGTAGCGGAACTCGCTGGCCAGCTCCGTCTCGCAGGGGATGCGCGTCCAGTGCTCGATGGCGTACTTGGCGATCATGCCGGCGTGGAACGCGGTCCCGCAGGCCACGATGACGACCTTGTCGACCTCCCGGAGCACCGACGCCGGGATGCGGACCTCGTCCAGGGCGAGCGTGCCGGCCGCGTCGATCCGCCCGAGCAGCGTGTCGGCGACCGCCTTGGGCTGCTCGGCGATCTCCTTGAGCATGAAGTAGTCGTAGCCGCCCTTCTCGGCGGCGGAGGCGTCCCAGTCGACGTGGTACGCCCGTACCTCCGCGGGCGCGCCGTCGAAGTCCGTGACCGTCACGCCGTCCCGGCGCAGCTCCACCACCTGGTCCTGGCCCAGCTCGACGGCCTCGCGGGTGTGGGCGATGAACGCGGCGACATCGGAGGCGAGGAAGGACTCGCCGTTGCCGACGCCCACCACCAGCGGGGAGTTGCGCCGGGCGCCGACGACGACGTCGGGCTCGTCGGCGTGCACGGCGACCAGGGTGAAGGCGCCCTCCAGCCGCCGGCACACCTGCCGCATGGCCTCGGCCAGGTCCCCGCAGGAGGAGAAGCACTCGGCGAGCAGATGGGCGACGACCTCGGTGTCGGTCTCGGAGGCGAGGTCGTGCCCGCGCTCGGTCAACTCCGCGCGCAGGGCGGCGAAGTTCTCGATGATGCCGTTGTGGACGACGCCGACCCGGCCGGAGTTGTCCAGGTGGGGGTGGGCGTTGGCGTCGGTGGGGCCGCCGTGGGTGGCCCATCGGGTGTGGCCGATGCCGGTGCCGCCGCTGGGCAGCGGGCGGTCGGCGAGCTCCTTCTCCAGATTGGCGAGCTTGCCGGCCTTCTTGGCGGCGGCGAGACCGCCGTCCGCGAGCACGGCCACGCCGGCCGAGTCATAGCCGCGGTACTCCAGCCGCTTGAGGCCGGCGAGGACGACGTCGAGGGCGGACTGCCCTCCCACATACCCAACGATTCCGCACATGGCCGCAGCCTACGGCCCGCGCCCGAGGGCGCGGGCCGTGCCCCGCGCATCCGCGCCACGCCGCCCTGGCGCGATCGGCGCGGCGCGCCGCGCACGCCCCGGCGCCGCGCCCGGGAGCGACAACCCGCGGCGCCGCCCGCGTCTCCGGCGCTACGCCCCGCGCACTACGACCTCGCCCGGTACGCCCGCATCGCCAACGGCAGGAACACCGCCGTGATGCCCGCCGCCCACACCAGCGACCACAGCACCGGCCCGGCGGCCTCGCCCCCGAGCAGCAGCCCGCGGAACGCGTCGGACAGATGCGTGACCGGGTTGACGTCCACCCACGCCTGGAGCCAGCCCGGCATGGTCTCCACCCGGACGAACGCGCTGCTGGTGAAGGTGATCGGGAAGATCAGCGTGAACGCGAAGACCTGCACCTTCTCCGCGTCCCCGGCGACCATCCCGATGAGCACCGCGCTCCAGGACACCGCCGCCGCGAAGACCATCAGCAGCAGCGCCGCCGCCAGGAATCCGCCGACGCCCTGGGTGATCCTGAAGCCCAGCAGCATCCCGAGCGCGATCATCAGCGCCATGGCCCAGAACTGCTTGGCCAGATCGGCGGCTATCCGCCCGAACAGCGGCGCCGAGCGGGCTATCGGCAGGCTCCGCAGCCGGTCGAAGACGCCCTTGGTGAGGTCCGTGTTGAGCGCCATCGCGGTGTACATGCTCATGAACAGGGTGTTCTGCACGATGATCCCGGACAGCGCGTACTGCAGATACTCCTTGGGCGAGCCCGCCATCTGGCCACCGAAGACATAGGTGAACAGGAAGACGAACATGATCGGCGTGATGCTGTAGTCGACCAGTTCCAAGGGGTTGTGCTTGACGGAGACCAGGCTGCGCCAGGCCATGGTGGCGGTCTGCTGGAGTGCCGCCAGCGGCCGCACCCGGCCGCTGCCGCCCAGCGGACCGGCGGAGCCGGCCGGTGCCGTGATCGTGGAGGCGCTCATGTCGAACTCCCCACCCTTTCGAGCTCGTCCTCGTCCGGCTCGGATTCGCTCTCCCCGCGCGGCTCGGCGCGGTGCCCGGTCAGCGCCAGGAACACCTCGTCCAGCGAGGAGCGGCGCAGGGTCAGCTCCCCCACGGCTATCCCGTCCTGGTCCAGCCGCCGCACGACGACGGGCATCAGGGCCGGGTCGTTCACCGGGACGGTGATCTCCTCGCCCTCGATCTGGGTCTGGGGGCCGGCCGCCTCGGCGACCAGCGCATGGGCGCGCGGAAGGTCCGCCGCGCGCACCGGTCGCAGCTGGAGCACCTGGCCGCCGACGGCCGACTTCAGCTCGTCCGGCGTGCCCTCGGCGATGACCCGGCCCTTGTCGATCACCACGATGCGGTCGGCGAGCTGATCCGCCTCGTTCAGATACTGCGTGGTCAGCAGGGCCGTGACCCCCTCGGCGACCAGCCCGCGCAGCATGTCCCACAGCTCGCCGCGGCTGTGCGGATCGAGCCCGGTCGTCGGCTCGTCGAGAAAGAGGATCTGCGGCCGGCCGACCAGGCTCGCCGCCAGGTCCAGCCTCCGCCGCATGCCGCCGGAGTACGTCTTGGCGGCCCGCCCGGACGCGTCGCTCAGCTGGAAGCGCTCCAGCAGCTCCGCCGCCCGGGAGCGGGCGTCGCCCCGCGGCATGCCCAGCAGCCGGCCGATCATCAGCAGGTTCTCCGTGCCGGTGAGGTTCTCGTCGACCGCGGCGTACTGCCCGGTGAGCCCGATGACCGAGCGGACCTTGCCGGCTTCGCGCACCACGTCGTGCCCCGCCACCTCCGCCCTGCCGCCGTCCGGCCGCAGCAAGGTGGCGAATATCCGCACCGCCGTGGTCTTCCCGGCGCCATTGGGGCCGAGCAGGCCCAGCACCGTGCCGGTGCGCGCCGCCAGATCCACTCCGGCCAGCGCCTGGGTCTCCTTGAACCGTTTGACCAGGCCCTCGGCCCGGATCGCGTACGTCATGGAATTCCCCTTGCCTGGGCGGGCGGCGCTGTCGGTCGGTGCGCGCCGCCCACGTCCTTCTGACAACTGTGACGCACGCCACTGACATTCCGACCGGCGCCGGGCCCCGGGCGCCGGGCCCCGGGCGTGAGCGACGCCACGCCCCGTCCCGCCCGGTGAGGACAGACAATGAACGGGTGATCACCTCAGCAGTGCACGGCGCCGGGCGGCGGGCGGACTCGACCCCCTACGTCGACCTCTCCCGTGCCGAGTGGAGCGCCCTGCGCGACAGGACCCCGCTGCCACTGACCGCGGACGAGGTCGAGCGGCTGCGCGGCCTGGGCGACGTCATCGACCTGGACGAGGTGCGGGACGTCTATCTGCCGCTGTCCCGGCTGCTCAACCTCTACGTGGCGGCCACCGGCAATCTGCGCGGCGCGGTGAACACCTTCCTCGGGGACACCAAGAAGGGCACCGGCGCCCAGCCCGGCACGCCCTTCGTCATAGGCGTGGCCGGCAGCGTGGCGGTCGGCAAGTCCACCACCGCGCGGCTGCTCCAGGCGCTGCTGGCCCGCTGGCCCGAGCACCCGCGGGTCGAGCTGGTCACCACCGACGGCTTCCTGCTCCCCAACGCCGAGCTGCACCGGCGCGGTCTGATGTCGCGCAAGGGCTTCCCCGAGTCGTACGACCGCCGGGCGCTGACCCGGTTCGTCGCCGATGTGAAGTCGGGCAAGGACGAGGTCAGCGCGCCCGTCTACTCCCATCTGATCTACGACATCGTGCCCGGCGAGCGGCTGGTGGTGCGCCGCCCGGACATCCTCATCGTGGAGGGGCTCAACGTCCTGCAGCCCGCCCTGCCCGGCGGCGACGGCCGCACCCGCCTCGGGCTCGCCGACTTCTTCGACTTCAGCGTGTACGTGGACGCGCGGGCCGAGGACATCGAGACCTGGTACCTGGGCCGGTTCCGCAAGCTGCGCGAGACCGCCTTCCAGGACCCGTACTCGTACTTCCGCAAGTACACCCAGGTCTCCGAGGAGGAGGCGCTGGAGTACGCCCGGCTGATCTGGCGGACCGTCAACAAGCCCAATCTGCTGCAGAACGTGGCGCCCACCCGGAGCCGGGCGACGCTGGTGCTGCGCAAGGGCCCGGACCACAAAGTGCGGCGGCTGAGCCTGCGCAAGCTGTGACGCGTGCCCGATCCCCGTTACGGTGCGGCCATGTTGCACTTCCGGCTGATGGTGCCCGCCGACCGCACCGAACAGGTCGTCACCCTCCTGGAGGGGACGGTCGGTACGACACATCTGGCGGTGCTCCCGGGCGCCGCCCGCGACCCGGCGGGCGATCTCGTCCTGTGCGATGTGGCGCGGGAGGCGGCCGACGGGCTGCTGGACGAGCTGCGCCGGCTGGGCATCGACGACAGCGGGGCGATCGCGGTGGAGAACATCGATCTGTCGCTGTCGAAACGGGCGCTGGAGGCGAAGGTCGCGGCGCCCGGCGAGGGCGCGGACGCGGTGCTCTGGGAGCAGTTGGAGGGCGCCACCCAGGAGGAGTCGACGCTCTCCGTCACCTTCCTCGCGTTCCTGGCGCTCGCCACGATGATCGCCGCCTGTGGCGTGGTGCTGGACAACGCGATCCTGATCGTGGGCGCGATGGCGGTGGGCCCGGAGTTCGGCCCGCTGGCGGGGCTGTGCACCGCGCTGGTGCGGCGGGCCCCGCTGCTGGCGTGGCGCTCACTGGGCACCCTGATCGTGGGCTTCGCGGTGGCCATGGCGGCCACGACGCTCTTCGGCCTGTTCATGGACGCGGTGGGGCTTTTCGAGGAGTCCGCCCTGCGCGCCGAGCGGCCCAACACGAACTTCGTCTACCGGCCGGACTGGTTCTCGTTCGTGGTCGCGTTCCTCGCCGGCATCGCCGGCACCCTCTCGCTGACCTCGGCGAAGTCGGGGGCGCTGGTGGGCGTGGCGATCTCGGTGACCACGGTGCCGGCGGCGGCCAACGCGGCGGTGGCCCTCGGCTACGGCCAGTACCGGCAGGCGTGGGGCTCCACGGAGCAGCTGCTGCTCAACCTGCTGGGCATCGTCCTCGCGGGCACGCTCACGCTGCTGGTCCAGAAGGCACTCTGGGCCCGGCAGCGCGAGCGCGCCCCGAAGAACGGCTCCGACCCGCGGAAACGGTGACGCGGGCAGATCACGTACGGGGAAGCCGTACGAGCACGCCGTACGGGAGCGCCGTACGGGGCCTCGGTACGCCGGCGACTAGCCCAGCGCCGACTTCACCGCGTCGGCCAGGCGGCCGGCCACCGACCGCGCCTGGTCGATGTCCGCGGCCTCCACCATGACCCGTACCAGCGGCTCCGTGCCGGACGGCCGCAGCAGGACGCGGCCCGTCGTGCCCAGCTCCCGCTCCGCCTCGGCCACGGCCGCCGCCAGCTCGGCCGAGGAGCCGACCCGCGACTTGTCGACGTCCCGCACATTGATCAACACCTGCGGCAGCCGCTCCATGACGGCGGCCAGCTCGGCGAGGCTCTTGCCGGTGGCCGCGACGCGCGCGGCCAGCATCAGACCGGTGAGCGTGCCGTCCCCGGTGGTCGCGTGATCCAGGATGATCACGTGCCCGGACTGCTCGCCGCCCAGCGCGTAGCCGTGCTGCTTCATCGACTCCAGCACATAGCGGTCGCCGACCGCTGTCTGCACCATGTCGACGCCCTCGCGCTCCATGGCGAGCTTGAAGCCCAGGTTGGACATCACCGTGGCGACCACGGTGTTCTTGCGCAGGCCACCGGCCTCGCGCATGCCCAGGGCGAGCACGGCGAGGATCTGGTCGCCGTCCACCTCGTTGCCGGCCGCGTCCACCGCGAGGCAGCGGTCCGCGTCACCGTCGTGGGCGATGCCCAGGTCCGCGCCGTGCTCGACGACCGCGGCCTTGAGCAGGTCGAGGTGCGTGGACCCGCAGCCGTCGTTGATGTTGAGGCCGTCCGGCTCCGCGCCGATGGTCACGACCTCGGCGCCGGCCCGGGCGAACGCCTCGGGCGAGACCCGGGACGCGGCGCCGTGCGCCTCGTCGAGGACGACCTTCAGCCCGTCCAGGCGGTTCGGCAGCACCCCGATGAGGTGGGCGATGTAGTTGTCGAAGCCCTCGTCGTACGTGCGGACCCGGCCCACGCCGGAGCCGGTCGGCCGGTCCCAGGGCTCGCCGGCGGCATGCGCCCCGTACACGGCCTCGATCCGGTCCTCCAGCTCGTCGGCGAGCTTGTGGCCGCCCCGGGCGAAGAACTTGATGCCGTTGTCGGGCATCGGGTTGTGGCTCGCCGACAGCATCACACCGAGGTCCGCGCCGAGCGCACCGGTGAGATAGGCCACCGCCGGGGTGGGCAGCACACCGACGCGCAGCACGTCCACGCCCGCGCTGGCGAGGCCGGCCACCACGGCCGACTCCAGGAACTCCCCGGACGCCCGCGGGTCACGCCCCACGACCGCCGTCGGCCGATGCCCCTCGAAGGTGCCCGCCTCGGCGAGCACATGCGCCGCCGCGACCGACAGGCCGAGCGCCAGCTCCGCCGTCAGATCCGCGTTCGCGACACCGCGCACACCGTCCGTGCCGAAGAGTCGTCCCACTGGTGTCCTCCGAATTTGCTCCGTGCCTGCCGAGCCTGTGAGCGCCCCGTTGTCCTGGGCGCCGGAGCCCGTCGATAAACGAACGCCCCGACAGCACATGGAGTGCCGCCGGGGCGGTCGGAAGTAAAGCGAGCGATTAGCGCTTGCTGTACTGGGTGCCCTTACGCGCCTTCTTCAGACCCGCCTTCTTGCGCTCGACGGCGCGAGCGTCACGGGTCAGGAAGCCGGCCTTCTTCAGCGGGCCGCGGTTGTTGTCCGCGTCCGCCTCGTTCAGCGCACGGGCCACGCCCAGGCGCAGCGCACCGGCCTGGCCGGAGACGCCGCCACCCGCGATGCGGGCGATGACGTCGTAGCGGCCGTCGAGCTCGAGCACCTTGAAGGGCTCGTTGACTTCCTGCTGGTGCACCTTGTTCGGGAAGTACTCGTCCAGGGCGCGACCGTTGATCTTCCACTGGCCGCTGCCCGGCACGATGCGCACGCGGGCGACGGCGTTCTTGCGGCGACCGGTGCCGGCGGCCGGCTGCGGGTCACCGAAGCGGGACGCGAGCGACTCGGAGGTGTACTCCGACTCGACGGTCTCAGTGGTGTACTCCTCGACATCGAGGGGGGTCTCGGCGGTGGTCTCGGCCACGATTCTCCTCAGATTCTCTTCGTCTTAGGGGTGGCCGGACTACTGCGCGACCTGGGTGATCTCGAACGGCACCGGCTGCTGGGCAGCGTGGGGGTGCTGGTCGCCCGAGTAGACCTTCAGCTTCGAGAGCATCTGACGGCCCAGGGTGTTCTTGGGGAGCATGCCCTTGATGGCCTTCTCCACGGCCTTCTCCGGGTTCTTGTCCAGCAGCTCGTCGTAACGGACGGAGCGCAGACCACCGGGGTAGCCGGAGTGGCGGTAGGCCATCTTCTGGGTCCGCTTGTTACCGGACAGGTGCACCTTGTCGGCGTTGATGATGATGACGAAGTCACCAGCGTCAACGTGCGGCGCGTAAACCGGCTTGTGCTTGCCCCGGAGAAGGGTCGCGGCCTGGGTCGCCAGACGGCCCAGGACAACGTCCTGCGCGTCGATGATGTGCCACTGGCGCGTGATATCGCCGGGCTTGGGGCTGAACGTACGCACGGTCGTAGCCTTCGCTTCTTCAGTGAGTGGGTCCTGACAAGGCCACCCGGACGATCACGACAGCCATGGCCGCACCTCGGTGACGCAAACCGAGTGCTTGCCGCTGGTCATCGGCCCGGTGGACCGGCGTAACGGCCTCTCACGTGAGAACGAGCAAGCCAATACGCATAACGAACTGGCAGAATACCGGGTCGATCCCACCGGGGTCAAAACAGGCGCTCAGCGGGCGCGCACCACCGGCCGCACGGCGCTCGGCCACGCGCGCACCACCCGCCGCTCCGCGCGCGCACCGCACCCCCGCTCAGCGGGCCCGCGCCACCCGCCGCTCGTCCCAGACCGGCTCCGCCGCCTCCCGCACCTTCCCGTCCGAGCCGAAGACGAGAAAGCGGTCGAACGAGCGAGCGAACCAGCGGTCGTGGGTCACGGCCAGCACCGTCCCCTCGTACGCCTCCAGCCCCTCCTGGAGGGCCTCCGCGCTCTCCAGGTCCAGGTTGTCCGTCGGCTCGTCCAGCAGCAGCGCCGTGCTCCCCGCCAGCTCCAGCAGCAGGATCTGGAACCGGGCCTGCTGCCCGCCCGAGAGCTTCTCGAACCGCTGCTCGGCCTGGCGCTCCAGCTCGTACCGGCGCAGCGCCGACATCGCCGCGCCCCGGTCCTTGGCGTGCTCGGTCCACAGGATGTCGAGCAGCGTGCGGCCAAGCAGCTCGGGGTGGGCGTGGGTCTGCGCGAAGTGCCCGGGGACCACCCGGGCCCCCAGCTTCCACTGCCCGGTGTGCGCCACGTCCTCGCCCGCCAGCAGCCGCAGGAAGTGGGACTTCCCCGAGCCGTTCGAGCCGAGCACGGCCACCCGCTCGCCGTAGAAGACCTCCAGGTCGAACGGCTTCATCAGCCCGGTCAGCTCCAGGTTCGCGCAGGTCACGGCGCGTACCCCGGTACGGCCGCCGCGCAGCCGCATCCGGATGTCCTGCTCCCGCGGCGGCTCCTGCGGCGGGCCCGCCTCCTCGAACTTCCGCAGCCGGGTCTGGGCGGCCTGATAGCGCGAGGCCATGCCGTCGTTGTACGCGGCCTTCTGCTTGAGCGTGAGCACCAGCTGCTTGAGCTGGGCGTGCTTCTCGTCCCAGCGCCGCCGCAGCTCCTCGAAGCGCGCGAAGCGCTCCCGCCGGGCCTGGTGGTACGTGTCGAAGCCGCCGCCGTGCACCCAGACGTCGCTGCCGCCGGGGCCGGGCTCCACGCTGATGATCTTCTCGGCGGCGCGGGCCAGCAGCTCACGGTCGTGGGAGACGAAGAGGACCGTCTTACGGGTCTCCTTCAGCCGCTCCTCCAGCCAGCGCTTGCCGGGCACGTCGAGATAGTTGTCCGGCTCGTCCAGCAGCAGGACCTCTTCGGGCCCGCGCAGCAGCGCCTCCAGCACCAGCCGCTTCTGCTCCCCACCGGAGAGGGTGCGCACCTGCCGCCACTGGGCCCGCTCGTACGGCACCCCGAGCGCGGCGGTGGTGCACATGTCCCAGACGGTCTCCGCCTCGTACCCCCGCGCCTCCGCCCAGTCGCTGAGCGCCTGGGCGTACGCCAGCTGGGCCGCCTCGTCGTCCCGCTCCATGATCGCCAGCTCGGCCTCGTCCACGGCCCGCGCCGCCTGCGCGATGCGCGGCTGGGAGACCGAGACCAGCAGGTCGCGCACGGTCCGCTCGTCCCGCACCGAGCCCACGAACTGGGGCATCACCGCCAGGCCGCCACTGACCGTGACCGAGCCGCCGTGCGGCTCCAGGTCCCCGGCGATCAGCCGCAGCAGCGTGGTCTTGCCGGCGCCGTTGGCGCCCACCAGGGCGACCGCCGCGCCCTCCCCCACGCGGAAGGAGGCGTCGGCGAGCAGCACCCGGCCGTCCGGCAGGTAGTACTCCAGGTGAGCCGCTTCGACATGCCCCATGACCACAGATTGTCACGGCCCGCGGCACGGAGCGGCAATCGGTTTTCCGTAGGATGCCCGCCATGAGCTTCGGGCAAGGGGGGCCGTACGGCCCAGGGGGATCGCAGCCCCCGACGCCGCCGATACCGCCGACCGCGGGGACACCGCCGGTGCCACCGGCCACGGGGGCGCCGCCGCCGGCCGGCGGGGTGCCGCCGGTCGCCGGGCTGCCGCCGCTGCCGTCGGCCACGGGCGCGCCGCCCGTCGCCGGCACGCCCGACTGGGCCGCGCTCGCCGACCGCACCGCAGCCCGCAACCGGCGCCGCCGCTGGCTGACCATCGGCGGCGGGGTCCTCGCGGCCGGCGCCGTGGCCGCCATCGTGGCCACCGCGGTCGTCGCCTCCGGCGGGGGCGCCAAGGACGACCCGGCCGCCCTGCCCGCCCCCAGCGCGCTCCCCAACC